>JAJDEC010000062.1 GCA_029259995.1 Phycisphaerae bacterium | reverse complement strand
GGGCGATAACACGCTCTGTTCCGGAGTTTCGTGCCCGCAGCCCACGGGGGCGTGTTGTTTCATGCCATCGGGATGCGTCGACCTGACAGAAGCGAATTGCATGGGCGCCAGTGGCACGTGGAACGGGTTCGAGACTGATTGCGGAACGATCATCTGCTTCCCGACGGGCGTGTGCTGCATGCCGGACGGGAGTTGTCTGGACGCCGTACTTGATACGGACTGCGACACGATGGGCGGCCAGTTCTTCGGAGACGGCACAATGTGTTCGGGCGTGAATTGTCCGTTGCCGTTGGGGGCCTGCTGTCTTACGACAGGGTTCTGCATTGATCTCGACCAGGTGTTGTGCGGGCAAATCCCGGATTCGCAATGGATGGGCATGGGAACGGATTGCACGGACGGCAACGGGAATACCATCGCCGACGATTGCGAAAGTGGTAACCCGTGCGATGGCGTTCTGCTGGGCGACTACGACAGTTCGGGCGATGTCGATGGCGGCGACGTGCAGGGATTTGTCGCCGCGATGACTTCGGTCAGCCCGTCACAGGGCGACGTTTGCAGCGGCGACTTCAACGCGAACAGCGGGCTGGATGTCGGCGACGTGGCCGGCATGGTTGCGGCCATGTTGAACTAAGTGTCGTGCCTCAATTATTCGCGTGCCGCCTGGCGGGGAGTGCGGGCGTCTCGCCCGCCCGTATTTTGCTCTTGTGCATGAGCGGGCGAGACGCCCGCGCGTATTTTGCTCTTGTGCATGAGCGGGCGAGACGCCCGCCCGTATTTTGCTCTTGTGCATGAGCGGGCGAGACGCCCACCCGTATTTTGCTCTTGTGCATGAGCGGGCGAGACGCCCGCCCGTATTTTGCTCTTGTGCATGTGCGGGCGAGACGCCCACACTCCCCGAATTCGCATGATTGGAGGAGGCACTACACTGGGCACGTGGGAACGGCTGGGTTTCATCAATACCAGGCGATCGTCCGTTACGGGCGATCGCCTTTCTTAATGGCTATTCACCGATGACGTCATCAAGTGCGGAGACGCTGATGACGGCGTCGCGGAAAACGAAAATCGTGGCTCGATTGGGCTGGATTCCCTGCGCTTTCGCGTCGCAGATGTATTTCTCTTTGCTGACGTGTCCTTCGTGGCGATCACGGATATCGGCGTTCTCGAGGACGAAGCCGTCGGGCTCGATCCGGATGAATCGACCGAGATAGGTAATCGGGCCGGCTGTGTCAAAGACGACATCCCGGCCGATGAGTGATTCGATGGTGGACGTCGATGTGTCCATCGCCTACCTTCTATCAGACAAATTATCGGCGGTTACTCACGCCCTCATTTCGGTCACGCTGCGTTCATATAATAACGCACTGAGCGACGTGCAGGTTAATATTTGTGGGAATCGCGACGTGCAAATACAAGAGAATCGCCTTAACGGGCGGGAGGCGACAGATGTCGATAATTCAAAAAACGAGGCTGCTGACGGCCTTGTGTCTATTTCTTGGGATGAACGTCGGCAGCGTCATCATTGCCGGCTTTTTCGATCTGGGTCCGGCCACGGCAATGGCGGCGCCGGACGACGATCCTGCTCCAGATGATGCCGACAAAGACGATCCGCCCGCCGATGGACCGAAGGACGGCATCGCGCCGGAGCCGCGCAAGCTGACGGATGCGGAAATCAACCGCATTCGATTCATGGAACTGCGTGCGATGCGAGGGCTCAAGGGAGTCGATCGTGTGACGGTCAAAGTGTCGCGCGAGGTTCAGGACGATTTCCTTGTGACCATGACAGGGCATGAGGATTTTCGCGGCAAGAAAGCGCGGCAGAGTTTTCTAAAACGAACGCCGCCGCAGAAGCTGCATATTCTCGCGCATTACACGGGGGTGAAGTATGCGGATCGTGTGGAGATTCTGACGGATCCGGAGATCTTTGTTGAATTTCGAAAACACGTTCTGCCGCAGGTGATTCGCGGCTGTTCGACTTCGGGATGCCACAATTCCATGAATGAGCGGGCCTATGGATTCAAGTTATACAACGATCCGAAAAAGGTCCCGGAGACAACATACGCCGACTTCGTGATATTGAACGACTACATGGTTGACGGCAAGCGGATGATCGATCGCAACGATCCTTCAAAATCGCTGCTCGCGACGTACATGCTGCCGACGTCAGAGGTGCCGGCGGAATTACAACATCCAGGCGGTGTTGAATATCGACCGATCTTTCAGTCGCACAAGCATCCCCGTTATCAGCGGATGCTGCGATGGATCGGATCGTTGAAAATTCCGGCGGAGGACTACGGGGTTCGATTGATCCCGACGCCCGACTTGTCAGATCCGAAGCCGGATGCGAAGGACGACGACAAGAATCCGCCGGACGATGACTCGACGGCGCCGCGGAATACACCTTGACGAAGACGTATGCGACTTATCTGGTGGCGGGGATCGGTGCGATCGGCGTCTCTGCGGCGACGCTCCTGTATCGTCGTGTGCGGGAGACGACGCGCCTTCGTCGATTGGCGGCGAAGCTTGGTTGGGACGTACGGTTGCGCGGTCGCAACGCGATCCTGCGTCGCGCGGGACGACTTGCGCTCATGGGTGTCGGCCACAGCCGCCGAATCGGGGCGTTGTTCGCGCCTTGTCCGGGCGTGCTGGCATTTTCCTATTCCTACGAATCCGGGACTGAAATAGAGCGGATGTCGCATTCGTGGCGAGTCGTTCTATGTGACGTATCGGCCTCGCTTCGATGGGCGATTCTGACGGATCAGGACTGGTTGATCGCTGCGGCCCGTGTGAAGCGGATGCACGCCGTTGATCTGGCGCCATTCGCCGAGCCCGATGCGATCATTTCTCCGCATGCATTCATGACGGACGATCCGGATACGTGGCGAGAGAAGATGACGCCGCGGCTGGCAGCATTCCTCACGCAGCAGTCTCGAGAACGGACATGGGAGATTGCGCCGGGCCTGGTTGCCGCGTTTGAGCCGGGGGAGTTCCTGGAAACGGAAATGGCGGCGATGGTCGACCAGACGACGCGATTCGCTCAGCTCTTGTTGGTTGCATTCGGCGAATCGGAGGGCGCGGCCGAATCAGGGGCCGCGTCACGTTCGGCCAGTTCGCTGGCGCCCGCGGAACCCGCCGGTTGAGATGTCGGCTGCGTCGTGGCCGCCAGCTCCGCCTCTTTCCTGGCGGATTGTTTCAATCCTTCGAGATATGCCCAGACGATCATGGGCATGGCATCGTCTTGCGTCTTTCCCGTCGGGGCCTGAGCCGGTTCGAGCAAATCGGACGCGATATCACTCAATGTGAATTCCTTTGCTTCCAGATCTTTGCCCGGCGCGGAGATCGGTCCGCCGGACGAAGCGCTGGACTGGGACTCGCCGATTCGTGAAAGGGCCTTGACGATGCCGGGGACGGCAGGACCGCCCTCCAGATTCAATTTCAGAAACGCATCAATGGCTTCCGCGGACTTGCTATCGACGTTGAGTGTCTGAAGTGTATTTTTCAGCGTATTTTCATACGCCGTGATGCGATCCTTTTTTTCCTGAATGTCTTCGTAAAGTCGATCCTGTTCTTCCTGTTTTTTCTTCAATTCAATGTCGCGCAACGCGATCTGCTCTTGTTTTTCGGCAAACTTCGCATTGACGCGATGCCAGGTCAGTCCGGCTCCCGCCAGCAATATGGCAGCGACGGCGGCAGTGGCCGCGGCGATGCGATGCTTCCAGAACATTCTCCGCAACAGATATACACCGGTTGCGGGGCGAACGGAAATCGGTTCGTCGGCGAGGTATCGCGAGACATCCGAAACGAACGCATCGACGGACTGATACCGATCGTCCTTATTCTTCTCAAGCGCTTTCAGCAGGATCGCCGTCAGTTCCGCATCGATTCGAGACTTTGCCAGCACTGATTCGTCCGGATCGGTTTTCGCTATGTTTGTGAGCAGTTTTCCGATCGAGACTTTGGTGTCGTAAGGCATCTGCCCGGACAGCATTTCAAACAACACGACACCGAGTGAATAGACGTCGGTGCGTACGTCGATTCCGGACGGATCGCCGGCGGCCTGTTCGGGGGACATATACGCGGGTGTGCCGATGATCTGCGCCGTCAGTGACGTTGTCATGTCGCTGAAAGTGCCTTGCTTGGCGAGACCGAAGTCGAGGAGATGGGGTTCGCCGTCGGCATTGACGAGTACGTTGGTCGGTTTGAGATCGCGATGGATGACGCCGCGCTGATGGGCGTGCCGGAGGGCTGCGCCGATTTTCAAGAACATTTGAAGGCGTTGTTTCACGCCGGGGTTTTCGCGCAGGATGAATTCATTCAGCGGAAGGCCGCGAACGTACTCCATGGCGTAGTACATGCGTCCGTCGGTTCGTCCGCTGTCATAAATCGGGATGATATTTGGATGTCGGAGTTGGGCGGAGAGCGAGATTTCGCGTTCGAATCGCTTTCGGGATTGCGGTGCGGCGAACGGGCCCTCGAGCAGGACTTTGAGGGCGACTTGCCGGCCGGTGGACGACTGCGTCGCCTTATAGACGAGTCCCATGCCGCCACGACCAATGGGGCGGTGGATCTGATAGCCGGGGATTTCCGGAATATGGATTTCGTCGCCATCATTCGGAAGGCGGCGGCGATCGTGTGCGACGGACTGCGTCTGGTTGTTTTTCAGCGGGTCGTCGGCGGAAGACGAGCCGATTCCAGAGATCAGATCCAGGCCCTTGAGATGATCGCGCAATTCCTCCGCGTACTCCGCGTGCTGGGCAAGGAACTCCTCCTTTGTGAAATCCTCGCCGCTCTCGCGTCGATCGAAGAACTCGTTGATGAGCCTGCCGACCGCCTCATCGCGGAGGTCGGCATCGTGTGACTCACCAGATGGCTGGAATGTATCTGTCATGGGCGGCCGAGCCGTCAGCGCGGCCTGCATCTCCGTTTCCTGACTGGAGTTGCAGTTCGAGCGGGGTACTCAAATCCATCGCAGACCTGTTGTTATACCCGAACGCGAATGCTCCTCACTATGTATGTAGTAGCCTAGCAGGTATTGGTTCTCGTCCGATTACAATTTCTGACAGGTTTTTGACCCTTCAGGCGGCTTGTCATTCCGGTATCATTGAACGAAACTCCCGTTGATTGCAAGGGTTAGGCGATTTCGGGAAACGGGTTCCCAACGAAACGGCGATTGCGGAGTCGTGGCGAAACATGAATGTCGAGGAAACGCGAATCCTGATCGATCACGCCCGGGAGGGCGATGATGTCGCCGCTCGCCGGTTGATCGTCCTTTATCATCCGCGGCTTCGAGCGAGACTGCTTCGGCAGATGGACGCCGTGATGCGTTCGAAGATCGAGCCCGAGGATATCCTGCAGCAGGTGTATCTGGAGGCGTTCCGGGCGATTTCTCAGTTCACATACCAGGGCCAGGACTCATTTCTGCGATGGATGTACGCCATTCTCGATCGAAAGCTGATTGACGAACATCGAGCGATGCGGGCCGAGCGGCGGGATGTGCGTCGCGAGGTACATGCGGCGCCGTCGAGAGGCCATCAAACGACCTATGTGGACTTGATGGCGCGGGTGATGGCACAGGGCTCGACGCCGAGCCAGGTTGTTCGGAAGGACGAGGCATTGGGCGTGATCAGTGCGTGCGTTGCCACGTTGCCGGATCATTATCGGGAAGTGATCAAGATGCGATTCATTGAAGGGCGGGCGGTTTCCGATGTTGCCGAGACGCTGGATCGATCGATCGGCTCGATTCACATGATTTGTCATCGCGCGCTCAAATTGCTTCGGGAGCAGGCGGAAAAGCTCGGAGTGTCACGGGACGATTGAGACGGCAGCGCTGCGATTCTGCGTCAGTCGAACGGAAAACGACTGAATTCCGGCAGGTGGAGTTTCTGTCGCGTATTGAGCCACGCGGTGCATTTTCATGAACGAAAACGTCTTCACATTGACATCGATCCTGGATCGGAGCTGGCGCGATCTGGCGATGGCGATCGGCGAGCCGCGCCATCCTTTCCGGCTGGGACAGTTCGCGACGGTCGTGCCGGATCGAGGCGTCGACGTTCGGACGGTTGTACTGCGACGGGTCGATCGGGACTTGCGGCAGTTGTGGTTCTATTCGGATCGGCGGAGCGACAAGATAGCGGAAATCGCGGCGGACCCGCGGGTCTCGTGGATGTTCTATGATCCGATGATGCGCGTACAACTGCGATGGTCCGGCCGGGCGCAAGCGATCCTGGATGGCGAGATCATCGAGGAATGCTGGACCGGCCTGAACGGTACGCAGCGCGAGGAATTCATGCATGCTGCTTCGCCGGGGACGATTCTCGCCGGCGGTGTGGAGGGTCCGACTGTGTCGGCCAATCGTCGATCTGTCGAGGAGGCGAGCGCGTGGTTTTGTGTTATTGAAGTCACTGTGTCGCGTCTGGATTGGTTGAAGCTCGACGTGTCTGGCCACTTGCGGGCTCGATTTGACTGGAATTCCAGCGGCGAATCTGTCGCCGATTGGGTCGTGCCCTGATGGATGCAAGCAAACAGAGTCAACTCAGGCGCATCATCGAACTCAGGGTTCAGCGGCGGCGAGTTGGCGTTGAAGGAGATACACGATGATAAGGCGACGTTTTATTCATGCCATTGCGATGATCGCAATGATCCCGATGTTCCAGGCCGCGTGCTCCAGCCACGACGTTGAGCCGCCGAAGGTTTCGTCGCCGGATGAAACGCTCGTGACTTACACGGTCAAGGGCATGACGTGTGAAGGCTGCGAGGGCCATATTCGCGAGGAGCTTGGCAAGCTGCCGAATGTCACACAGGTCGTCGCATCGCACAAGGCCGAAAAGGCTTGGATGATCGTCAAAGGCGAATTGCCTTCCAAGGACGCCGTCCAAATCGCGATCCGGGCCGCCGGCGAAAACTACACGCTGGAAGACGATCGCTGAGCCTTACTGCCCCATGACGTAGGCGAAGATCAACGGCGCGACGATACTCGCGTCGGAATTGATCATGAACTTCGGCGTATCGACATCGATTTTTTCCCAGGTGATTTTTTCGTTGGGGACGGCGCCGGAGTATGAACCGTATGAGGTCGTGCTGTCGGAAATCTGCGCGAAGTACGCCCAGTAGGGGACTTCTTTCTTGAAGTCCTGAATGAGCATGGGCACGACACTGATGGGGAAGTCGCCGGCGATTCCGCCGCCGATCTGGAAGATACCAACGGGCGTGTTGTTTTCGGCGCGCTGGCAGTACCAATCCGCGAGGTGCTGGAGTTGTTGCGTTCCGGACTTGATGGCGTGATGGCCCTCAACGCGGCCTGACATGACACTCGCTGTGAAGATTCCGCCATGCGTGGAGTCTTCGTATCCGGGTGTGTAAACCGGCAAGTTCATGTCTTTCGCGGCAAGAATCCAACTGTGCTCTGGTGGGATCTCGAAGCCGTCTCGAATGCCGGGGCGATCCAGCAGGTCGTAGATGAATTCGTAGGGGAACTTCGGTTGCCTGTTCCTGGCGGCATCGGCCCAGAGGTCGACCAGGTGTTTTTCCGTCTTGCGCATGACGGTTTCAGGGATGCATGTGTCGGTGACGCGATTCATGCCCTTGTCGCGCAGTTTGGCCTCTTCTTCGGGTGAGAGATCCCGATAGTCGGGAACCATCTGGTAATCGTTGTGGGCGAAGAGATTGAAGACTTCCTCCTCGAGATTCGCCGCCGTGCAGGAGATTGCGTGGATTTTCTTCTGCCGAATCATCTGTGAAAGCGAGATGCCGAGCTCGGCCGTACTCATGGCGCCAGCCATGGCGAGGAGCATTTCACCGCCTTCGGCGAGATGATGACGCCAGGCCTTGGCGGCATCGACGGTCTCACGCGCGTTGAAGTGGCGAAAATTGAGGTTGAGGAAGTCTGAAATCGCTGTCAAGGCAGGTCCCTTTCGCTCTGGCTGTCCGCCATTTGCGTTCGAAATCAAGCCGGGGGGCATCCCCTGAAAATGGCTTTGGAAGGTGCGAGAGGATAACGTTTCTGGCAGCTCCGGGCAACGGTTCGCTAGTTTCCGCGCCGCGAGAGAAATCCGACGCTGGATTGGAACATTCGATCGCTGACGTCTTCGCCGATGCGCTCGCTTTCCCGGGACAAGTCCTCCAGGTTGGCGCGGCACATCAGGCAGCCAATTTCTTCAATATGAAAGGCGGCATAGGACGCCCAGGGTTCGTCCAGTACCCCGAGGACGTGCGATCCCAGTGTGCTTCGCTTGAGGCAACTGAGCCGCCGATCGCGCCAGACGTGCGAAACTGTCGCTTCGCTGGACACGGAGGCATTCCCCAGGAGATTGCGTTCCTCCGTGGGCAATTCGTCGAGGTACTCGCGTAATCGGTTGAGGGCCCGGAACTTCACACCGGCGATCGCCTTTTCATCGCGGCCAAGTCGTTCGCCCGCCTCCTTGTTTCGGAGGCCCACGTAGAAAAGGAGTTCAATGACTTTGAGGTCGTCGAGTTTGTCCCGGTCGCGAAACTCCTCGATGAGCTTTCGGAGGATGATCGCCAATGCGTCAGCTTGTTGGCGCGTGAGTTCGTGATGGGCGGCGAACTGGCTCGGCGTTTCGACACTTGCCGGATCGGGGATGCCGGGGGAGTCGTCGTCGACGTCGAAGCCCGTAATGACTTCCTTGCGTCTGTTCTTCTTTGTCAGGACTTCGCCGATCTTGTAACGCAGAATCGCGAAGAGGTAGGTTTCCAGGGATCGACTCTCGTCGAAGTGCGCGAGACTTGTTACGAAACCGAGCAGCGTTTCCTGGAGGGCGTCTTCGGCTTCGCCCGGGCCGCGCAGCCGCGTCCTCGCAAATGCGAGCAATCTTCCCTGGTATCGATCGATCAGCTGTCGCCACGCGCGCTGATCGCCGCTGCGAATGGCGGTCACCAGAAACTGGTCAGCGTTATTCGAATCAGACAATGCGTCGCCCATCGTTCGGTTTACTGGTACACATTCAACGCCGGATCTTCGTTGATCCGTGCCGACCACTTCGAGCGGTTCATCAATGAGGTTCGGATATGATCGCGGCTTCCTTGACGCGCGTAAAGGCTAACCCTTCGGAAAGTGGAAGTTCCGCGGCAAAGGTCCTTCTCAACCCACGATCCCAAGGACACGCCACGATTCGGCGGCGGATTCAGAGAATTGGCATCAGTTTCGAGAGAATGACGCAGAGTCCGACAAACGCCAGTGTGGCGATGATACGCGTGGGGGCGGCGAATCCGACATGTTTGCGGCCATCCACGGCGACTCGCGCGAGCGACACAAGCGCGGCCAGACTGAACGCGGCCAGGAGCATCTTCGGAATATTGTTTTGCCTTTGTCGAGGGGGATCCAGTGGCGTTGATCTCTCGACAGAGGCGCCTTGGCGTGGTGTGAATGCGGCGTCCTGAGTCTCCTGTCGCGACGTCTCGGTCACACGGGCATCGGATCGAGGCAGCGGCCATGTTTCCTGCACGGATACGGCCACAGACGGGGCGGGCTGACTATTGAAGGCTGGAAGTGTCAGCGCCGTGATTGCACCCAGCATCACGACGATCGCGACGATTGAACCGAGTCCGGCGCCGCGTGAATTGCGGAATGCGAGGACGATCAGTGTGATGATGCCGGCGACCAGCAATAGTGCGATGATACCGCCGATACCAACGCCAACCCATGTGTTTCCAACGTTCATACGCGCACTTCTCCTGACCGCTCGATGCCAACGCCGCTGTCGGCGCCGACGAGGAGCGTCTCGAGATCATCCAACTCCGTTGTGAGCCGTCGCAACGCCTTCTTGGCAGGTGAATTGAATTCGGCGTCGAGATCGAGCATGCAGCGCAGATTGTAGCCGCCGGCGGAATCTGCGAATGCGGCGATGTTCAGCTTGGTTTTCCATTTGCGAATATCGCTCTGCCAGAACTGGGCCGTCCATTCGCCGCGGTGAAATGACCAGAACATGTCGCCATCTTCCTTGATTCTGTAGTCGTGGATTCCGGCGAATCGGCGCAGGATGGGGCCGACATCAGAGATCGTCGACAATTGAATGTCGCGCTTCAAAGGCAATTCCAGATTGACTTCGGGTTTGCCCGTGTTGGCGATCGACGAGCGCTTGACGAATCCCACGATGATCAGACCGATGCCGCCGCCTGCGAGCGGAATGAACACGGCAGGCATGACTTCGTCCCATTCATATTCGGGAACCGTGAGTAGCAGAAGCGGCAGGAGGATCAAGAGGCCGGCGCCAAGTGTCATGCTTCCTGCAAGTTTCAGCCGTCGAGACAGCCGGCGTTTTCGTTCGAGATCCGGGGAATCATCTGGCGCTGCCCGGTTCGACGGCTCATAGGCGGGGACGGGAACAAACCAGACAACGAGGGCCGCAAGTCCGCCCACAATGGTGCTGATCAGGAGGACGGCGAATTCCTCGTCGTGAAAGTTCATGAGTCCGAGGGCAGTTGCGCCGCCGGACGTCATGGCAATGCCACCAAAGAAAATGCCGACGCGAATGATGCCGCGCCACATTCCGGACTTGTATCTTGGGATTGCGCAGCAAAGACAGAAGAGGAACACGCTTGCCAGTGCAACGCCAGTGGCGATGCAGATGCTCCAATCGTCGTTTTCGAATCCCCGCATTGTGTTGGGGGCGATGAAGCAGAAGAGCATTCCCGTCAGCGACGAACAGGCCGCGATCAGCCATGCGAAGCGAATCAGGGGCTGTCGCGGGATTCGACTGATCTCGGCGGCGTTCGGCGCATCATGGCCAAAGGAGCCGGGCGATCCATAGGCGAGTGCCCTGGCGTCGTCGAATTGCCGATTGCCTGCGGCCGGAAGTGTGACATTCACGCCCATGTCGTCGGTATCGGAATGGCCCATGCTGCTCGCGTCATCGGTTTCATTCTCGGCGATATCCGTCGGCCAGAGTTGTCCAAGCGTCTGGATGCAAAGGGCGGCCGTTGTGCCGATGACGGCGAGGCACCAGGCCATGTTTCCATGGGTGAATGCGATGCCCAGGCCGTAGCCAATGGCGCCGGCAACGAAGACGCCCCAGAGACCGCCCGTCGAGGCCTTTCCGTTCCGAAGCAGACCGCGCCAGTTGACGGCGAGAATCAGGAGGAACAATGCAACGGACGGAATCCTGCCGATGTCTGAAAATGACTCAGCAAGCAGTTTGCTCACGGGGAATGCAATAAGGACCGCGATGGCGAGGCGCGGCCACCAGTTGCCTTTTCCCTTGGTACGGAACTCCGAATACCACTGCGATGCGTATACGCCGGCGACGAGGACGGACGTCAGGGCGAACAACGCGAGGGAGAGTTCGACGTCATTCAGCACAATGCCGCCGGCGAGTGACAATCCCGCGCAGATGAGAACCGACTGCGAGATCTTTGACGCCTTGTCCTTCTGGGTACCCAGCATGAACGGGACTCGGCGATTCGAGACGTCGACTGCCTGCGCCTGGGGCAGGATTTTCGGCGGCGGCGGCGGTCCATCCGGTCGGACCTGATGGGGCGGCAAGTGCTGGCCGACGTTGCTGCTGCCCGTGCCGAATGCGTTGACTTGCGCGTCCTGGTCCGCTCGCACATCGACGGCGGCGCGCGCCGCTCGCGCGGAGAGCGAATGGGGTTCAAAGGCGGCGACAGACTTGTTCAGGTCTTCTTCCGCAAACAGATCGGCGACGAGTTCATCGACGGTCTGGTATCGATCATTTGGATCCTTGGCGAGGGCCTTGCGAATGACTTGCGGGAACGGGGCCTGCAATTCGTCCACCTCAGGCTGCGCCGTCAGGTGCTTCATCAGGACTTCGCCCATGGATGAACCGCCGAAGGGCACGCGACCGAGGAGCATTTCATAGAGCATGACGCCGAGGGCATAGACGTCGATGGTCCGATCGTAATTTCCGCTGCCGACTTCGGGGGCCATGTAATGGACGGTGCCGACGCTGGCCGTTTGTCCGGAATGCTGGCTGGCGGCCATGAACTTGGACAGCCCGTAGTCGCCAATCTTGACGTAGCCATCTTCGTAGAAAATGTTGCCGGGCTTGACGTCGCGATGGACGATTCCGCGATCGTGAAGGTAGGCAAGGCCCTTTGCGATTTCGCGGGTGAAGTAGGCCGCTTTCTGGGGGCCGAGCCCGTTGGGGGCGTCGTTCATCAGTTCGCGCAATGACGGACCATTGACGAATTCCATGATGATGAAGAATTCACCGTCAGCGCTTTGCCTGACGTCGTGCACACCGACGAGATAGGGGCTCTTGAGATTGAGGACGTGTTGCACGCCGCGGAGTTCGACCTGCGGATTGTCGCGAAGGTGCTTGACGGCGACTTCCTTTCCGCCGTCGCTCCGAGCGTAGTAGACCTCGCCGAAGCCGCCGCGACCGACGCCGCGTTCGATGGTGTAGCCCTGCAAAGGGCGATCGCCTTGTTGAAATCGATAACCCATCTCAGCCCTCTCGCGGCAGCGTGTTGCCGTCTGCTGCGATTTCTGCAGCGCGATCAATCAGGGAACGCCGGTACCAGGATTCGAGACCGCTGCAAACCATCAGTCCGAGCGACGCAAAGAGGATCAGCGGTTCCTGATGGTAAATGGCCTTGCGGACGCGAATCGGATCGTCGCTCAATCGATAACGCCCATTGTTCGATCGTGTCGTCCTGACGTTTTCATACGGTGCCGCTGACGTATCGTCAAAGCTCATTCCGACTTGATCCCATTGGTTGACTGCGAAAATTGCCAGTGACGCGGACGCGACAGCGATGACGGCAAAAATCCGCATCCACGATCTCGACCAGTAGGCGTCGCTGGGTTTGAGAATCAAGTGGTTTCCGCGGAGCAGCCAGAAGACGAAAAACACACTTGAGAACAAGGCAAACAAGATGATCACGGGCGCCTGTAGCGGAGCGGGAAGAATAAGTCGCTGCATCGCGAGCGCGGCGCCAGCCAGCGCCGCAGTGAGGCACATGCCCGCAGGGCGGATTGATGCCCGCCAAAGCGAAAGTCCGCCGCGATGCGACGCCTTCCAGGTTGCGAAGACGCCGAGTGCGAACACACCGAATCCGCACAGGATCATGAAGTAGAGGGCGTTAAAGAAGATCGATCCGCCATCGTCGTGGTACCACAGCGCGTAATCCGCGGGCGCGAACAGGCCTGCGAGGCAGAGCCCGACGCCGCCCAGGAGGCCGAGGGTACCGATCACGCCCCACGTGGCGCGAATGACGGCGCTTCGTCGAAGCGGATCGCGCGGAGGAGAACCGAGCAACGGTCGTCCCATCGCGTCTTCGAACGGCGCGCCGCAGAGGATTCGGACGCTCTCAATGATTCCCCAAAGTGCTCCGACGCCGGTCAAACATGTGACAACGATCTGCATGACGCCAATGGCATTGTGCCCCGTATAGAAGCGATGCACGCCGAATGCGCCAAGGAACAGGCCGAGAAGGCCTGTCGTGACGCGATCCCGCTGCGGAAGGCTCTGCGAGTTTGGGATATCGAGGAAATTCTCCCCGTCTTTTCCGCCTGCGATACGTCGAATCTGGTTCCCAATCCGATCGACTGCGGGAAGGCCCGAGCCGCGATTCGGATTGTCATTGGGAATAACGGGCGGAGGCGGCGTCGAACCGCCGCCGAGATTCCGAACATTGCTGCTGCCGCCGACGCCGACGGCGACACGGGCGCCGGCGTCCAGTCGCACGCGATCGGCTACGCGGGCGGCCATTCTCGACAGGCCCATCGTATCGAATGACGCCACGCTCTGGTTGATGTCCTCGACGGAAAACACGTCGTCCATCATTTCGCGGACGGATTGGTATCTATCCTTGGGGTCTTTTGCGAGCGCCTTGCGAATAACAGCCGGGAAGGGGGCCGGGAGTTCGTCAACCGTCGGTTGGGCGGTCAGATGTTTCATGAGCACTTCGCCCATGGATGATCCGCTGAACGGCACTCGGCCGAGGAGCATCTCATACAGCATGACGCCCATGGCGTAGATGTCGATGGTTCGATCGTAGTTGCCGCTGCCGACTTCGGGGGCCATGTAATGCACGGTACCGACGCTGACAGTCTGTCCCGAGTGCTGGCTGGAGGCCATGAGCTTCGCGAGGCCGTAGTCGCCGATCTTGACATAGCCGTCTTCGTAGAAAATGTTGCCGGGCTTCAGGTCGCGATGCACGATGCCGCAATCGTGGAGGTAGGCGAGGCCCTTGCAGATTTCACGAAGGAAATAGACGGCCTTTTCCTTGCCGAGTCCCTCGGGTTGATCCGACATCAGGTCGCGCAGGGAGGGACCGTTGACGTATTCCATGATGACATAGCTGTCGCCGGATTCACTCTGCCTGACGTCGTGAATGGCGACGAGATGGGGGCTTTTCAGGTTCAGGCAATGGGCGACGCCGCGAAGTTCGATCTGCGGGTTGTCGCGAAGGAACTTGACGGCGACTTCTTTGCCACCGTCGCTCTTCGCGAAATAGACTTCGCCGAAGCCGCCGCGGCCGACGCCGCGTTCGATCGTGTACCCCGGCAGGGGGCGATCGCCATGTTGAAATGTGAATACCATTTCTTCTGAGTCCTGTTCCTAGCTGACTGCCGATCCATGTGTTCCGACGGATGCGTTCCAATCGGTGATTCGAAAACTGAGTTCGCCGATTGTGATCTGTTCACCCAGTTCAATGTTCCGTCCCGCGTCGCCGCGCATGGCTTTGAAGAACAGGCGACCGCCGCGTTCGACGAGCACGAACTGGCCGAGTGTCGAAGCAAGGCGTACGTGACATTCTTTTGTGGCTCCCATCAGGACGGGGCCGCTCCAGAGAATGATTCGTCGGCATTCCGTGGGCATTCGGACGCCTTCGCCGAGTTCGAGTGACGCCGCGGTGCTCTTAAGGCTGGGGCGTGAGAACGTGAGCCGGACGCGGCGAGACAGGCGAATTCGGTCGCCGTCCTGAAGCAGTGCGTGGTCCGTCGCGTTGCCTGCCAGTTCGACGCCCGATTGAGAGACGACGAAATAGTCTTCGCCGGCGCGAACAATGTCGGCGTGTCGTTCTGACAGATCGCTGAGAAGCTGAATGTCTGACGGTGCGCCCGGTCCGGCGCGTCCGATTGTGATTCGATCTCCGCGAATCAAAAGGAAGCTTCCCACGCCGTCGATACGCAGAAGCATGCGTCGAGGGAGGCGACCGGCGCCGGCGAACCTGTCTTGTACATTGGGATTGTTCGCGGGCGGCAGCGGCGGGGGCGGCGCCGCCTGGGCGGCCGGCATGGTTTCGTCGATGGGGGTCGATCGCCTTACGGGGGTGTTGCCGATGCTGGCGGCCAGGCCTAGCGGGCCTTCAAAAAGGGCGCGACGATTGTCGTCCATGTTTCGCAGGCGTTTTCGTGCATCGGCCGCCCATTTGGCCTTGGGGCTGATCTTGACGAGTCGGCCGAGCAGCACATCGGCTTCGGCGTACTCTGAGGACTGGAGCGCCGATGCAGCGCGTGCCGCCAGATTGATGGCAGCTTCGATGTCTCGGCGTTCGGCGGAGTAGTCGCCGAGCGATTGCATTAACTGGACGTCGGCTGCGGCGCGATCGAGTCGGCCATCGTGGAAAGCATTCGAGGCAGTGTCGGCGAGCTTGCGGACGACGGCGGATTCGAGGGCAGAGAGTCCTTCCTGCCGGGCGTTGAGTTTCCTGACGCTTGTGAGATTCTCGACGGCGCTCTGAAGTCGATGCTCGCTGACGGCTTTCTGAGCCGCGGCCATCAGATCCGCGGCCTTTTCGGCTCGGCGTGCAATTTCGTCGTTCAATGCCATGCCGTCGACGTCCGTCGCCGGTGCATTGCGGAGTACGGCCGCGGCGCCATTAAGGCTGCCTGCCTCCATGCGTTCACGTGCTTCGCGATGTGCGACGGTGCGTTGATGCCTGGCCGCCTGTTCCGATTCGATCGCCTCGTCGGCGCGTCGGATCCAGTCGCCGATTCGGGGCTCGTCCGGCTCTAACTGCGCGGCACGAACAAAGGCATTTCGGGCGTTGTTGAATTGACGGTCCATCATGAGATCCTGGCCAGTTTTCAGGAGCGAACTCGAGAGCTTTCTACGTAATTCGTGAATGCGGGCAAATGATGAGAGATCCGGCGAAACAGCGATCTCGAAGGCCTCGTCGAGCCGGTCCTGCTCGAACGCGTCTTCTGCGGCTTTGATCCGGACGTTGGTAAGTCTGCCGAACATTAATCGCGTCTCCTGAAATCCGCCGAGATTCGTCGGCCCGCGCCGTGATTCGTTTTCCGGACCATCGAGAACTCCTAACCCTCGATATTGTAACGGGTTCCAGCTCGCGCTGCGCCGATTCACTCGGCGGTTACGAAGGGGTATTGGCACAGTATGTCGGAATATTCGGGGCGGATCAGGCGTGCTGGATCAAATCGACGTGGCCTCGGCTGCCACGCGATCTGCTCCGCGTGTCATCGATGGGCGAATTCAGACTAACTTTGCGAATTCAGACGGGTCTGGAACCCGGCTGCGTTGTGTATTTGACGCTGACCGATCGCCCGGATGCGATGTGCCCGTGGCGTCGAATCCGCCCAGTGGATGGTCGTATGTAACGAGGAGTTGACGATGCGGACCAAATTCAAAGCCATGTTGTTGTCGATTGCGTTGTTGGGGGCAGTCCTCTCGACGACTGCGTGCGACGAATATCTGTATGGTCTCGATGTGATCATCGTTGGTGTCGACACGTATCCCGGCGCATTCGGGGGCTACTACTATTACGACGACGATGACTACTTTGATGATCTCGAGGACTTCTGGGACGATCTGGAGGACGACTGGGAAGACTTCTTTGATGATTGACGGCAGGGCCGGGCCGCCTCGCTGAGGTCATCTGATTATCCGACATTCGCCAATCCCTGTTTGATCTTTATCGGCCTGCGAGTTTGACATTCGCGGGCCGGTTTTGTTTGCGAACTCGAATCGGCGCGGGGCGTAAGTGTTTGCGAGTGCATGATTGTGGCGCTACGATGCCCGGATGAGCTCAGCAGTGGTATTTACGATTTCCGATTCGCGGTCAAAAGGCCAGGCGGTGGATCTGAGTGGTCCGCAGGCACGAGACGACATCGAGGCCATGGGGCTGCATGTTGACGGACCCCATGTTGTTCCCGACGAGATCGATGCGATTCGAAACGCCGTTCGCAATGCGACGAAGCGTACGAACCTGGTCGTGACGACCGGCGGAACGGGCGTATCCGAAAGAGATGTAACACCTGAGGCGATTGGACCGATCCTTGATCGGTCACTTCCCGGTTTTGGTGAGATCATGCGAACGGGGAGTTATTCCGTGACGCCGTTGTCGATCATTTCGCGCGGGGGCGCGGGGATCGTCGGGCGATGCCTGGTTGTGATGCTGCCGGGCAGTCCCGCTGCGGTTCGAGACGGCCTGGCGCTACTCGGGCCATCCATCAAGCACGTCTTGCGAGTGCTTTCCGACGTTCCCAACGATTGTGCTCAGGCCACGCAGTCCAAAGAGAATTCATAGGATCCCTCGCGATGCGGCGGCAGTCTGAATCGCCGATACGCATACCTCCAGGAACCATCCAAGCCGATGCTGCCCTTACGCGATAACAATCCCACTCGAGGCACTGCCTATGTGACGGTGCTCCTGATCATCATCAATTCGGGCATTTTTCTTTTTCAGATGTCGGGGGGGGGCACGGCGATCGATTCGCTTCGGTTTGGATTCGTGCCGGCGCAATTGTTGAAGAGTTCCGACGAATTCGCCCAAGGGCTTGGGTCGCATTATCAGCTTCAAGTGACGGACGAATTCGGCCGTCAGTTTCACTATCGGGATACGGGACTGCCCGTTATGCAGTCGAACGTGGTGGCCATCGAGGCGGTCAAGGCGCTGCCGGCGCAGGTGAAACTTCTGACGAACATGTTTCTGCATGGCGGCTGGATGCACTTGATCGGCAACATGTTGTTCCTCTGGATATTCGGGAACTACCTCGAAGATCGGCTTGGGCCGTTGCTGTTTGTCGTGTTTTATTTGGTGACGGGGATTTGCGCCACGTTGACGCATGCTTTTTTTGATCCCGGCTACATTCCGCTCGTCGGGGCCAGCGGGGCGATCAGCGGTGTGATGGGTGCGTACCTGGTCTTGGCGCCGAGGGCTCGGATACAGGCCATCACGCTGTTGGGTTACATACCGATCACGGTGAACCTGCCGGCCTGGATTTACATGATTTTCTACATTGTCATTCAGAATCTCTATCCCGCGACATTTTCGTTCGGGGAGGGCGGCGTCGCGCATTGGGCGCATCTGGGGGGCGTGGCGGCCGGTATGGTACTGATACTGATGGTTCCCAAGCGAAGGCCGCTGGTGATTCCTGTGACGGACGTCGTGGAGGAAGACGCCGACATAGTCATATAGCGCATTCCGGGATTCGAGCCGGCGTCATACCGATGTCGTTGTGCTGAATTCAAGCTGATTTGCGATGAGCGATCTGCCGAGATCGCATGCAAAGTTCCCCAAATCGTTGCGATCACGGGCCGAACGTGGCAAGATAGCGAACGTTGTGCAGGTCATACCAATGGATTGGGCGGGGAATCTGATTCCCCGAAATCCGCGTCAGGAGAAGTGTTCATGGATCGAACGCCTCGAAGTCTCGTCGTTTCCAAATTCTATTCCAATCGCAAGTGTCGAATGATTGCGCTGGTGCTGATGACAATCGGTTCACTGGGGGCGAGTTGTCCGGCGCAGTTTGTTTCGACGGACGATCCCGCATTGGCGGCGCTGTTCGAGCCTGCGCCGTCCCGTGAGCTGGGGACGTACGACTTCTTCGGGAAGTCACTCTCTGAAGCGGAGGCGCGTCAGATGGTTGTGGACGCGGACCTTGATCCGGACGTCGAAGACAGCTTTCTGCGCCTGGGGCTTGTCCATTACACGCAGGCGCTGATCGACAAGGGGAGTCTTCAGTTTCTGCAGGGACCACTCGGTGATCCTTTCTCCATCAACAACATCATCAGCTTCGCTTCGGAGTACGGTAAATCGACGGTTCAATCGGCGCTTGATTCGTTTGATCCGGCGAATGATCCGGACGGCACGGCGACGGTCCTTCGGGATATTCTGTTGACGTGTTTGATTCGGCCGAAGGAAGCGACGACGAATCTGGAGATCACGCTGTCCCGGGATTTGAAAGTGGGCACGAAAGTCATACCGGCCGGGACGGTCATGCGTACGGGCCTTGACGTTCAGGCGGGAAATTTCACGCCGGTCGGTTTTGACGGCGGGGCCGTGAGCTGTGCGATCTGTCATGCGTCCGTCGATGTCGTGACGGGGCGCGAAGTCGTCGGTCGGGCGAACACGGACTTGGACATCGGGTTGTTTCTCGCGTTGTCGCCGAACAGCGCGGGGGCGTTCGTGAAAGTGAACAAGAGCGAATTCGATCCAATGGATCCTCGCTTTCCGAGGACGGGGCGGCAGATCATCAACAGCAAAGGTGAGATGGTCACATTGCCGGATCCGATCGCGTATGAGGCAGAACTGGACGATTTCCTGTTGTCGATGCCGAAGGGGACGTTTGATGCGGGGCCCGACAGCCGAACTTCATTGGTTCGCGTGCCGGATTCGTTCGTGAACGGCGAAGGCGGTATGGGATGGGACGGTGGATTCAACATCGGGCCCTTTGGCGGCGTGACGGCGTTCAGCAGCGCCGTGCACTCGTTCGAACTGAGCATGTCGAGCCCGTTCTTCTCGCCGGAGTCGGTTCTTCAGCACGATCCGGAGGTGTTTCTGGGGATGATTCTTCAGAATGCGGCGGACCCGAACATTCGCATTCCCGATGGCGTGCGGCCATCGGTCTGGTTGAACGAGAATTATCCGACAGCGGAGCGCGAGCGTCTGATCGAGATTCCGTCGTTTCCCGATCCGACGTTGTTCTCACTGAACGGGCTTGTTTTCAATCCGCCCGGTGAGCGCGTGCTTGAGTCTGCCATCGCGCTGGCGGCATTCCAGGTGAGTTTGAATGTTCCGCCGAATCAGACGCCGGAGAATTTCGGGGCCCTGTTGAGCGGGGCTGTGCAGCGCGGCGGCGAGGTATTCCTGGCGGCGAAGTGCAACGACTGTCATGTGCCGCCGTTTTACACGGATAAGGTCATTCATCCGGCGGATGAACTCGGCGTGAATCCGGTTCGCGGTCTGGGGCGGAATTCGCTGGAGGGCCGGCTTGTGGCGGCGAAGCTTCCGGCGTTTGATCTGATGACGCCGCTGCCGCCCGATCCGCCGATGATCGAACTTCCGCCTGCGGAGGGAACGACGGACAATCTTGGGTTGCCGCCGGGCCTCAATCAAATGACCGGCGGGTACAAGACGACGGGTTTGCGGGGCGTTTATCTGAACGCGCCGTATCTGCATGATGTGGGCGTCGGTGTTCATCCGGATGCGATTGCTGTCAACCTGGACGGCAGCTACACGGTGCTGAATTCGGAACTGCTCGGCATTTCGAAGACGCGAAAGATCGCAGCCCCGGTCAGCGCCGCCCATTCGTTACGGGCGTTGATCGATCAGGATCTGCGTGCGATCGTCGTTGCCAACAACCAGGCCGATCCGGATCTGGTCCGTTCGAATGTCGAAGGTGTGGGCCATGCATTTTTCGTGGATCCGCAGTCTGGTTTCACGTATCAACAGCAGTCGGATCTGATCGCGTTTCTGTTGTCCCTCGACGACAATCCGGGCGCGTTTTGACAGACATGAGGGCCGACAGCACGGGGCCGGCATTTGAGCTCGTCGGCGTGACGAAGCGATATGACGGCAAGCGTGCGCTGTCGGAGATTGATCTTCAAGTTGAAACAGGCCGCACAACGGTCCTGATCGGTCCGAGCGGTTGCGGAAAGTCAACACTGATTCGACTGCTTGTCGGGCTGATCCGGCCCGACGATGGCGTCGTGAAATTCGAGGGGGCCGCGCTTGTCGATGCGGAGCTCCTGAAGCGGCGCCGGCAGATGGGTTACGTGATTCAGGACGGCGGTCTGTTTCCGCATTTGACGGCGTTCGACAACACGGCGCTGCTTGCCAAGTTTCTCGATAAGCCCGCGGATTGGATCACGTCTCGTGTCAACGAACTGGCGGACCTGACGCATTTCCCGCGAGACGGTCTCTCTCGATTTCCGCTGCAACTGTCGGGTGGTCAGCGACAGCGCGTCAGTCTGATGCGCGCGTTGATGCTCGATCCGCACGTCTTGTTGCTGGACGAACCGCTGGGGGCGCTCGATCCGATGATTCGGGCAGGGCTCCAGGCGGATCTGAAAGCGATATTTCAAACGCTGCGAAAGACGGTGGTCATGGTCACGCACGATCTCGGCGAGGCGGCGTATCTTGGTGACGAGATCGTGCTGCTGCGGGATGGGGCGATCGTCCAGCAGGGACGGATTTCGGATTTCCTGAAGCGGCCTGCAGATCCGTTCGTCACGGCGTTTGTTCAGGCTCAGAGAAGTCCGCTGGAGGGAATCGCGTCGTGACTCGCAATTCCCAACCAGCGTTTTTCGTGATCATCACGGCGCTTTATGCAGTATCACAAGTCGGCTGCGGCGACAGCGGGGCCGGGGGGCGTTCAGCTGCATCCGTGACTGTCGGTTCGAAGGGATTTACTGAGTCGGCCATTCTTGGTGATACGCTTCGCCTGCTCTCGAATTCGGTGGGCGTCGAGGCGACGCACACGCGGTTTTCGGGATCGACGGTTGTCTTTCAGGCGCTCTCGATGGGAGAGATCGACGCCTATGTCGAGTACACGGGCACGCTCAAGCAGGAGCTTCTCTCGAATGATGCAGTCGTCACGAACGCTGAGCTGCGCGCCGCGCTATCAAGACGCGGCATTTCGATGAGCGGGCCGCTCGGATTCAACAACACGTATGTTCTTGGGATGCGCGAGGATCGTGCAAAGGATCTTGGCATTTCGTGTATCAGCGATTTGAAGAAGCATCCGGCGTTGTCATTCGGATTCAGCAGCGAGTTCATGGAACGTGAGGATGGCTGGCCGAGTCTGCGATCCCGTTACGGTCTGCCTCAACAGAATGTTCGCGGGATGGATCATGATCTGGCGTATCGTGGGGTTGCGGACGGTGCGTTGGACGTGACGGACCTGTACGCCACGGACGCGAAGATCGAGCAGTACCGTCTGGCGTCATTGCGAGACGACTTGCGACATTTCCCGGAATACGAAGCGGTCATTCTCTATCGTACAGACATGGGCGATCGACATCCGGAAGTCGTTGCCGCGTGGAAACGGATCGTCGGAACTCTCGACGAGGATGGCATGACGCGACTGAATGCGAGGGCGGACTTGAATCGCGTGCGTGAAGCCGTCGTTGCGAGCGGATTCATTCGAGAGACGCTTCGCCTCGATGTCGTCGTGGACGACGGATCGATGATCGCGAGTATCCGTGGGCGAACGATTGAGCATCTGGAGATGGTCGGCTGGTCAATGTTGATGGCGATTCTTGTCGGCATACCGCTGGGAGTGATCGCGGCGAAATCCGGCGCGGCGACGGCACAGTCGATTCTCGGGTCGGTCGGGATCATTCAAACAATTCCGGCGTTGGCGCTGCTGGTGTTCATGCTTCCAATTTTCCAACGGGTCGACCAGGTACCGGCGATCTTCGCGTTGTTTCTTTACAGCCTGCTGCCGATCGTTCGAAACACGTTTACGGGTCTGCGGAATATTCGCCCGGAGGTTCGAGAATCTGCGGAGGCGCTGGGATTGCCGGCGATGACGCGAATGCGGATCGTCGAATTGCCGTTGGCGGCGCGATCCATCCTGGCTGGTATCAAGACGGCGATCGTGATCAACATCGGGACGGCGACGCTGGGGGCGTTGATCGGCGCCGGAGGATACGGACAACCGATTCTGACGGGCGTTCATCTCAACAGTGTTCCGCTGATTCTGCAGGGGGCGATTCCGGCGGCGGCGATGGCCCTCATTGCGCAAGGCCTCTTTGAAATAGCGGAACGTCTAATTGTTCCGAAGGGGCTTCGGCTTCCGGCGGCTCGATGAGTCATTCCCAGGAATTCGATTCGCAATACCCGTACAATCGGTTTCTTCGGATCGTGCAAACGAATCGAATTGGTCCATCGAACTCCCGCGCGGCAGAATCATGTTTACGTTGCATGAATCTACACTCGCGAGCGAATACATCATGTCATGCACGATGTAGTGTGTTTTTCTTGACGTTTTCGAGCCGAAATGATACAATGTCAGACGGCGTAAATTTTCTCTGGCAGCAGAATTCCTTTTCAATCGTGATTCTCAAATCAATCCTTCGCTCCGAGGCAAGATCGTCGGGACCGCTTTGCGCGGATGGCGAGGCGTCTCGCTCCATGATTCAGCCGTATACTCGGAGCGCGTTGTGATCGACGGACGCGTCCGGATTAGGAGAGATGAGATGTCCACAATTACGACAATTTCGGGGGGATCTGTTTCGTCATCGGCTGCGAATGATGGCGTTGGCCTGGCTGAACGCTATCGGTCGATTCGTACCGAGACGTTAAATCTCGTCGCCCCGCTAACTGCGGAGGATTGCGCAGTGCAGGCGATGGCGGAGGCGAGCCCGGCGAAGTGGCACTTGGCGCATTCGACGTGGTTCTTTGAGACGTTCGTACTGGCTGCCCATGATCCGAAATATGCGCCGTTTGATGAGACGTATCTCTATCTCTTCAATTCGTACTACAATTCCGTGGGTCGGCAGTATTCGAGACCGCACAGGGGGTTGCTGACGCGGCCGTCACTGGACGAAGTGCTGGATTATCGTCGTGCGATAGACGATCGGGTGCTGGCGTTTATTGAGGGCGCCAGCAACGACATTGCCAAGCGTGCGGCGTCAACGATTCTCATCGGTCTGAATCACGAGCAGCAGCATCAGGAACTGATCCTGACGGATATCAAGGCGTTGTTCTGGGCAAATCCGCTTCGTCCTGCCTATCAGGTCGACGATTCGGCGGCTTCCGCGATTGGATCCACGGGATCTGTTCGTTGGGTGGAACTTGATGACGGGTTGCGAGAGATCGGGTTTTCGGGCGAGGGATTTTGTTACGATAACGAGACGCCGCGTCATCGCGTCTGGCTGGATCGATTTGCGCTGTCGGATCGACCTGTGACGAACGGAGAATTCATCCAGTTCATCGAGGACGGTGGTTATGCGCGTTCGGATCTTTGGTTGTCGGATGGCTGGATCGCGGTCGGCCGAGAAGGCTGGCATTCACCGCTCTATTGGGAGAAGACTGACGGTGGATGGGAGAACTTCACGTTGGCCGGGATGCGCCCTGTTGATCTCACGGAACCGGTCTGCCACGTAAGCTATTTTGAATCCGACGCCTACGCGCGATGGGCGGGGGCGCGATTGCCAACGGAATCCGAGTGGGAATCGGCGGCAGATGGCGCGACGGAACAAGGCGCTCTCCTGGAGGGGCATCGATTTCATCCCGCCGCACTGGTTGATACCGATCGCGCGGCGATTTCGTTGCGACGGATGATCGGCGATGTGTGGGAATGGACGTCCAGCGCGTATTCGGCGTATCCGGGGTATCGCACGCCTGAGGGGGCGATTGGCGAATACAACGCGAAATTCATGTGCAATCAATTTGTGTTGCGCGGCGGATCATGTGCGACTTCGGGTTCGCACGTGCGCGGTACTTATCGAAATTATTTTTCTGCTGCCGCTCGATGGCAGTTTTCAGGCCTACGGTTAGCGAGGAATGCATGACCTTTCAAGACGATACTCAGCTCGAACTGACGGACTTTTCCGTGGAGACAGATGTCTTCCGTCGGGAGGTCGTCGCCGGTTTGCGCGGCGATCAGAAGACGCTCCCGAGCAAGTACCTGTATGACAAGCGCGGGTCCGAGTTGTTCGACGCGATCTGTGAGGCGAAGGACTACTATCCGACACGGACCGAGATCGGCATCATGGAGGAGAACGCGGAAGAAATGGCGGAAGCGATCGGTCCCGGCACGGTGGTGATCGAATATGGGAGCGGCAGCAGTATGAAGACGCCGTTGTTGTTGGAGCCGCTGGAGGCGCCGTCGTCGTATGTGCCCGTCGATATTTCACGAGAGCATCTCGTTGAAGCGGCGGAGCGAATCTCCGAGCGATTTCAGGATCTGCCGATTCTTCCGGTGTGCGCGGATTTCACGCGCCCTTTCGATTTACCGGAAGCGATGGACAGTAATGCGCCTCGGACGGCGTACTTTCCGGGTTCGACGATCGGTAACTTCACGCCGGAGCAGGCGCAGGAGTTGCTCAAGAACATGTACGACGAGACGAACGGAGGCCGCGTGCTGTTGGGCGTCGATTTGAAGAAAGACGTCGCTGTGTTGGAGCGCGCCTATGACGACAGTGAAGGCGTGACGGCGGCATTCAACGTCAACCTCCTCGAACACATCAATCGTGAGCTTGATGCGGATTTTGACCTAGGCGCCTTCGAGCATCGCGCCGTTTTTAACGAGGCACACAGTCGGATTGAGATGCATCTCGTCAGTACGATGCGACAGGTCGTGACAATCGGCGGCGAGACGTTTTCATTCGACAAGGGCGAGACGATTCACACGGAGAATTCGCACAAGTATTCGCCGGAGCGTTTCGCGGAATTGGCGGGGCCCGCGGGCTGGGATGTTGAGCAAATCTGGACGGACGACAAGGACTACTTCAGCATTCAGCTTCTGGTTGCGAAGAAGTAGCCGTCGTTGTTGGTCTGTCGCCGGATTTTCTCGCCCGCATGTTGAGCAATTCAACGCCCAGTGAGAAGGCCATGGCGAAGTAGGCGTAGCCCTTGTTCAGGTGTTGGCCCAGGCCGTCTGCGACCAGCAAGACGCCGATCAGAATCAGGAATGACAATGCGAGCATCTTGACGGTCGGGTTTTCGTTGACGAATCGACCGATCGCGCCCGCTGCGATCAACATGATCCCGACGGAGATGACGACGGCGGCAATCATGACATAGATTGAATCCGCCATGCCGACAGCCGTGATCACGGAGTCCAGGGAAAAGACAA
>JAJDEC010000610.1 GCA_029259995.1 Phycisphaerae bacterium | reverse complement strand
TCTCGGTCTACACGGGCGGCAGCGACAAGATGGGCTCGGCGTGGGGCGATTACGACAATGACGGCGATCTGGATCTGTTCGTGGCTCGATACGACTCGAATAATACCGGCTATCTGTGGCGCAACGATGTGACGTGGAGTCCGAGTGTCTCCGGCACCTTCACGGATCGCACGACGGATGCGTACGTAATCGACACGTCGGGCCAGCGCGGCTGCGCCTGGGGCGACTACGACAACGACGGCGATCTGGATCTGTACGTCGTGACGCGCAACCAGCCGAATCGACTCTACGCGAACAACAACGACGGGACGTTTCGCCTGGTGGACGAAGGCGCCGCAATCGGCGGCGACGGTCACGATGCGGTCTTCGTCGATTACGACAACGACGGCGATCTGGATATCGCCTACACGCGGGAAGACACGACCAACGTGTTGCTAGAAAACCGAACGAATAACACGAACTACCTGAAGGTCCGACTGATCGGGGCAGGCAGCGGCGGGACGAATGTCGCCGCCGTCGGCATTCGCGTCGAGCTTTGGAATTCCGCAGGTACTGTGCGACTGGGCCGGCGCGATGTCGGAGTCGCACGCGGTTTTGGCGGGACGGAACCTCTGTGGGCGCACTTCGGCGGCGTCGATCCGGCGACGACGTACAAACTCAAAGTGTGGTTCCACAGCCGAGACAACAGCAATCCGCTGGAAGTCTCCCTGGTTCCCAACGCCGTCTCCACGACGATCGGCAGCGTGACGATTCCCCAGATGATCACGATCACGGAAGGCGACGTTCGCAAACGCATTATCTTATGGCGAGAGGTTCCGAATCGATCGTAGGGCGTGCGAAGGAACATGCGGGCCACGGGTCCACGGCGCAAGTGGCCGAGGCGTACCGTCGTACGGCAGCATTTCTGAGGTTCCGCACGGATTTCCGGAAGAACGATGTGTGACGAGTGCGAGTCGGCGTGAACAGAGAGATCCCGGAGGGATCCAACGAGAATAGCCCCCCGTTTCCAACGGGGGGATTTGGATTCTCTGACCTGCCCTCGTCCCATCGGGACGAGATGACAGCTGCCTGGGGTCACGCGCCGTCCCTCCAGGACGGCAATGCGCAAGAGCACTCTTGTCGAAGTCCCAGCCATTGAAAGGCTGGGCTAAATATCATGTCGTCCCTTCCGAAACGTGGGTGGACGAAAGCCGCCGCATAGGCGGGTGTATATCACTGTTCCCAAGAATCCAGGAAGCGCCATTTTTTCATCTTGATGGTGCTCGCGCCCTCAGTGTGGTTCACGACTTCGGTCGATTTCAACGCCACGCATGCGGCCTGTGCCGATTCGTCCCATAAGCCAACCATCAAGGTCCTCGATCGACGGCCGTTCAGGCCTTGAAATAGTACCCCCTTGGTACTATATTCCGTTTGGAATGCAAAGGAACGCAATATGCTGTCACTGACACGAAAGACGGATTACGCGCTGATCGCGCTCTGCCATCTGGCCGGGCTGACGGAACGCGTCTGCACGGCGCGCGAGATTGCCGAGCATCACAACCTGCCGCAATCCCTGTTGATGAATGTGCTTAAGGCATTGTCGCAAAGTGACTTGGTGGAATCGACGCGGGGTGCCAAGGGCGGCTATCGACTCGGTCGGGCTTCCGCGGAGATTACGCTTGCTGCGATCATCAAAGCGGTCGAAGGCCCTGTGAAATTTGTGCAATGTGCAACGCATCAGGACGGCGACGATCCCGCGTGCGACATCATCGACTCGTGCCCGATCCGGGGGCCCGTACAGGTCATTCAGCGACAACTTGAGGCGTTTCTGGAGGGCATCGTGCTTTCCGATCTGGCGGAACATTCCAACGGCCAGCGCGTGAATCTGTCGATTTCGACGCCGCCGCTTCCACGGGTGGTGACCGAACCGATGGACGATGCCGAACAGAGGCGGGCAGCGAACTAGGCGGCGACAGGCATCGCGCCGCGGAACATGAGAATCCTGCCGATTGTGTGGTAGTCGGCTTACGAACTTGGAGATAGACAAAATGATTGAACTCAGCGAACGAGCGGCCAGTGAAGTCAATACGATCATCAAGGATCAGGAATTGAATCCGGAAGAGACGTATCTGCGCGTCGGCGTCAAGGGCGGCGGCTGCAGCGGGTTCTCCTACACGCTTGATCTGACGGAAACGAAATACGACACGGACGAAGTCTTCGAACGGCACGGCGTGAAGGTCATCTGCGATCCGAAGAGCCACATCTATCTTGAAGGCGCGAATGTCGACTTTAAGGACGAATTGATGGGGCGCGGCTTCGTCTTCAACAACCCGAACGCGTCGAGTTCCTGCGGTTGCGGCAGTAGCTTCAGTGCCTGAGTCGGCTTCGTCGCGACGAGAAACGAAGATGAGGGTTCGCACGCGAACGGCGGCGAACCGATGCGGCAATAGCAAACGCATTGCCGCAGGGAGTGAATCCGTCAAATGAGTTCCGCATCCAGCGACACGATCGCCCAATGGGCGGCATCAGAATACAAGTACGGCTTCGTCACGGACATCGAGACGGACAGCGCGCCGCCGGGCCTGAACGAAGGCATCATTCGCTTCATCTCCGCGAAGAAAAAGGAGCCGGAGTGGATGCTCGAGTGGCGTCTGAAGGCGTATCGCCATTGGCTGACGATGAAAGAGCCGACGTGGGCGAATGTCTCGTATCCGCCGATCGACTATCAGAAGATCGTTTATTACTCGGCGCCGAAGCGCGACGAGGACAAGCCTCAGAGTCTCGACGACATCGATCCGAAGATTCGCGAGACGTATGAGAAGCTGGGCATTTCTCTGAAAGAGCAGGAAATCCTTGCGGGCGTGGCCGGCGCGAATGTCGCCGTCGATGTCGTGTTCGACAGCGTTTCCGTCGGTACGACGTTCAAGGACAAGCTTGCGGAAATGGGCGTCATCTTCTGCTCGATGTCGGAAGCGATTCAGGAGCATCCGGAACTCGTCAGGAAATACATCGGCAGCGTCGTTCCCTACTCGGACAACTACTTCGCCACGCTGAATTCGGCCGTGTTTACCGACGGATCGTTTGTTTACATCCCCGAGGGCGTCAAGTGCCCGATGGATTTGTCGACCTACTTCAGAATCAATGCGGCCTCGACGGGGCAGTTCGAGCGAACGCTGATCATCGCCGAGAAGGGCGCGAGTTGCAGCTATCTCGAAGGCTGCACGGCGCCGATGCGCGACGAGAATCAGCTGCACGCCGCCGTCGTCGAACTCGTCGCCCTGGATGATGCGTCGATCAAGTATTCGACGATTCAGAACTGGTATCCCGGCGATGAAAATGGCATCGGCGGTATCTACAACTTCGTTACGAAGCGGGGCAAGTGTGCCGGTCGAAGCAGCCACATCAGCTGGACGCAGGTTGAGACGGGTTCGAGCATCACGTGGAAGTATCCGAGCAGCATCCTGCAGGGCGACAACAGCGACGGCGAGTTCTACTCCGTCGCGCTGACCGGCCGCAGGCAGCAGGCGGACACGGGCACGAAGATGATCCACATCGGCAAGAACACGAAGAGCTACATCATCTCGAAGGGCATCAGCGCCGGCCGCGGCCAGAACACCTATCGCGGCGGCGTGAAGATCCTCAAGGGCGCGGACAACGCCCGGAACTTCACGCAGTGCGACTCGATGCTCATCGGCGACAAGTGCGGCGCCCACACGTTCCCGTATATCGAAGTGAAGAACCCCACAGCGCATATGGAACATGAGGCGACAACGTCGAAGATCGGCGAAGACCAGCTCTTCTATTGCAACTCCCGCGGGATACCGACGGAGGATGCCGTGGGACTGATCGTCAACGGCTTCTGCAAGGAAGTCTTCAACGAGCTGCCGATGGAGTTCGCAGTCGAGGCGAAGAAACTGCTTGAGGTGAGCCTTGAAGGAAGTGTTGGGTGATTCGGCGAATCTACATTGGATTTCGCAAGACGAATTTCCAAAGCTGAGATTCAGGATTTGAGATCTCAGATTTGAAATTTGAAATCAGAGATTAGGACAGCGCGACAAGAGACTCGCAACTCGGAATTAGACATGCTTGAAATCAAGAACTTACACGCACGAATAGACGATCACGAGATTCTCAAGGGGATCAACCTCACGGTGAATCCCGGGGAAGTCCACTCGATCATGGGGCCCAACGGCTCCGGCAAGAGCACGCTGGCATCAGTACTCGCCGGCAATGCGAATTACGAAGTCACGCAGGGCGAGATCACCTTCAACGGCAAGGACATTCTCGAACTCGCGCCCGAAGAGCGAGCATGGGAAGGCATCTTCCTCGCGTTCCAGTATCCCGTCGAAATCCCGGGCGTCGCTACGAGTTACTTCCTCAAGGCCGCCCTCAACGCGATGCGCAAGAGCAAGGGCCTGCCCGAGATCGAGGCGACCGAGTTTCTCGAGATGGTCAAGAAGAAGGCAGCGATGGTCGCCCTCGACGAGAAGCTCATGACGCGCGCCATCAATGAAGGCTTCTCCGGCGGCGAGAAGAAGCGAAACGAAGTCTTCCAGATGGCCATGATGGAACCGAAGCTCGGCATTCTGGACGAGACCGACTCGGGGCTGGACATCGACGCACTGAAGATCGTCTCCGAAGGCGTCAACAAGCTCCGCGGTCCCGATCGCTCGTTCATCGTCGTGACGCACTATCAGCGCCTGCTCGACTACATCGTGCCGGATTTCGTGCACGTCCTCGTCAACGGTCGCATCGTGAAGTCCGGCGGCAAGGAACTCGCGCTGGAGCTCGAAAAGAAGGGCTACGCCAACATCGTCAAGGAAGTCGGCCTGACGGAAGCCGTCGCCCAGTAATGACATTGAATTCACGTATCGACCGACGATGGTTCGGGATGCA
>JAJDEC010000609.1 GCA_029259995.1 Phycisphaerae bacterium | reverse complement strand
GGCGAACCCAATGTCCTTGATCAACGACGAACTCGGCATCCTGTTACTCCGAGTGGCCCGTAATGCGCTATCGGCAACATTGTTGGGAAATCAGGTACGCGATACCGATCCGCGGCTCATCGGACTATCCCATCACGGCGTGTTCGTAACGCTCCGCCGATCGGAGCAGCTTCGAGGTTGCATCGGAACCTTCAGCGGCGACGGCGAACTTGTCGACGTCGTACGAAATATGGCGACGGCCGCATTGGATGATCCCCGATTTTCGCAGTATCCCGTGATTGCATCCGAACTCCCCGACATCCGAATCGAGCTGTCTGTCCTCTCGCCACTCGAGCGGATCGAATCGGCGGACCTCTTCGAATTCGGCACGCACGGCGTCTATCTGCGATGCGGGCGCTCGACGGGGTGCTTCCTTCCGGAAGTGGGCCAGGATCTGGGCTGGGACAAAGAAACATTCTTGCGAGAACTGCGTTCGCACAAAATGGGGCTGGCCCCGGATGCCTGGCGTTCGCCGGACATCGAGGCCTTCCGATTCAATGTCTCCAAATTTGTCGAGTCCTGAGAAGGGGGGCCGTATTTCGCGGTTGAATCACGATTGACGGGCCTGTGGGGGGCCGCAGGTTACGTGATAAACGGCGCCACGGTGAACAGAATATCCCGGAGGCAGCCGCCCAGCTGAAATGTGCAAATGGCGCTTGCCGCGACCAGTCCGATGCGCAACGATCTTCGCTTATTCATTTTCATCGAATGTAGGATCCTCTCGCCTGTCAATGGGATGTGAAGCTTTCTGAGTCACACAAGGAGAATGGGCGTGACGGCGCGGAGAATGATTGTTTCGCAACCGCCCGGCAGGATGCCGAAAATTACGGTTCCCGCGATGAGCCCCCAGCGGATCAAACGCATGTGTGTCTTGGATTTCATTGTGTGGTCATCCTTCCCGGCTTTCATCCCGAGTGTTCGTGCCGCTTCATTTGGAAACGATCCATCGACTCAGAACGTGATCACGAAACTCGTCGTGACGCGCTGATCAAAGATGTCGTTATTGTCCGGATTCTGAAGCGGGAATTCGTATGCCGCACCGAACTGCAGGTGCTCGGCGAGATTCCAGCGAAAGCCGACGCCTCCCCAGAAAACGCTCTGGCCGGCGACGTCGTTTGACCCGATATTGGCGTAATCCAGGCCGCCGACATCCAGCGGCAGCCGATCGCCATTCGTCAGATAATGGACGCCATGGACTTCGATCAACGGGAAGAAGTCGTCAAACAGCTCATAGCTGACATGCGCGTCCCAACTCAAGAGGCTATTGCCCTGGCTCCAATCTGTCGGCAGGCGATAGACGATATCCATCATCGTGTGCCACTTGCCGCAGCCCTTGTACATCGTCAGGAACGGCGACAGTTCATCGACGCCGCCATGGAGCGTCAGGTTGTGGCCGTTTGACATTTTCCAGCGAAGACCACCGGAGAGAATGAAATCCGAATCGTGATCGACCCACAGAGCATACTTGAGGCCCAACGCGATGTCGTTCCAGCCGCCTTCCTCAGGAATGATGCCTGCTTCCAGACGCGAATATCCATCGCTCGTCGCGATCAGTTGCAGACGCTCCGTCAGCGCGACGCGGGCCTGCAACGCGTAGACACTCAATTGTCCGCCGCGAAGGGCGCTGCCACCCGGGAATTTGTGCCACAAGAACAAAGGTCGCAGATCGCTGTTGATAAACGGATCTTCAAAATAGAGCGGTGAACCGATCGGCCGTGGCTTGTCGCGGAAATGCTGATCGCCATAGAGGAAGCCGTCCCAAAGTAGCGGCTCGTTGCTTGATACGGTCGCGGTGTCTTCGTAATCCGCCTCCGTCGTATCTTCGTCCTCAAATGTACCTGCACTGATCGGCCGAGTTGCTGCCGAATCGTTGACGCTCAATGACATGGGTTTTGACCCGCGAGAGACAGTCCATGGATCATTCTGGTCGGCATGAACAGTCGTGAGGGCGGCGAATACAACCAGAAGCGATGTGAATTTCAATCCGTTGAACCGATAGTGCATACTCACAACCTCCTACTTCCGTGTGGCGAGCCAACCAACGATGCGGGTATCCTCGATATGTCGTCATCGACGTGCTTAAAAAAAAGGCCTACAAGGGCACAATTTTTTCGGGGGAGTTTTCTCGTCGGCGGATTCTGCGCCGTACCTGCAGAGGGATGTGTCGGGATTTTGTGTGGCGGTACTTCGGGGATTACGTGAATTCGATGACTGCCACTCAGTTGCCAGCGACTTTGTCCTTCACGGGCGGCTCCGGCCAGCAGTCCATCCGCCAACCGTCGCCACGAAGGACCCAGTAGTCGGGATAGTTGCCGGAGTTGTCACTCTGACCGGCAATGTGAATGATCGAGGCGTGGCCATCGACGAAGGCGACGTTGAATCGATTCACTTTGCAATGCCATCCGGTCGTCACGTGGTCCGGCGTATTCCATTTGGCCACTTCGGCGACCGTCTCTTCAATCAGGACCGTCTCGCTTGTGTTGGGGACACGAGTGCGCGGCCGAAGATACGGCCCGTAGAAAAAATCCGTGTACTGCGTTTGTCCCAGGAAATCGATGTGGTTGTTGAGGCGATAACTTGTGCCGGTTCCGACGTGTACGGGCTTGTCACGGCCCTGACCGGAGATGAAGAAATTCTCAAAGTTGACAGGCGCCGGAAGAACGCCTCGATCCGTAGGACATTGAAACAGCTGCTTCGGGACGTTGCTCGCATGGCCGTAGATGTACTTGTTGAGAATTCGATTCTCTTCACGGAAATCCGGATCGGCGAAGACACCCAGACCCGTCGAGCCGCCATACTCGTATTCGCCGTCGTAAAACCAGTCGATCTCGGCTTTCGGATGAACAGGGGCCGTGTAGCCGGATGCGTCGTCGATGCTGTAGGTTGCGAAGGCCTGCCCCAGGGCCCGCAGGTTCGTCAGGCACTTTGTCTTCTGTCCTTCGCAGCGAGCGCCGGAAAGTGCGGGCAACAGAATCGCAATCAGAATCGCGATGATGGCGATGACGACGAGTAGTTCCAGAAGCGTGAACGCGCGAAGTTTGTCATCGACGTCTCTCGTCATGCGATCGGCTCGTTTCCGTACTCTTGCTGGATCTGGTGGATTCACGTGATCGGGGGCGATTCGTCGCACTCCATCGTTGATTAGACCGCAGAACCAGCCCGGGATGCAAGCGATCCGCCGAATCAGCGGAAATCCCGGGATCGTTGCGCCGGCACCTCGCCCAGGCGACTCTCGATGTTTTCCAATCGCGTCGGCAGCATGTGGACGACTTGTCCCTGTCGCTCGACGCGGCCATGCGCCAGCAAAATCTTGCCGTGATAGACGGCCTCCCGATGCGTCTCGTAGATATTCGGCCGGATGATCAGATCGGCACGACCCGTTTCGTCCTCGATCGTCATGAAGATTACGCCCTTGGCCGTGCTCGGCCGCTGCCGGAACAACACGACGCCGGCGACGCTCGTGAACGTTCTGTGCGGCGTCTTCGATTCATCACGAATCTGCACGGCCGTGCGCACGCGCTGCCTCGACAGCGATTCCCGCAGAAACGCCATCGGATGATTTTTCAGCGACAGACCGACGCGCTCGTAATCGCGGCCGACTTCCTTCAGTTCGGATACCTGCGGCAGCGCGATCGCGTGGTTCCAATCGCTTCGATCACTCCCGTCTCCGTCGAAAAGCGGCAGCGGTCGCCCATCCAGCTTCTGCACATCCCACAACGCCTGTTGACGCGACAGACCGAACGAACCGAATGCGTCCGCGAGTGCGAGCGTCTTCAATGACGACGCCTGAATATCCGCCGTCCGCCACAGGGCGATGATCGAATCAAATCGACCTCGCTGACGAACCGCCTCAACAACGCTTCTGGCGTCCGTCTCGCGCAATCCCTTCACCATCCGCAATCCCAGCCGCAGCGATTGTCCCGAGTCCTCCAGCGTGCAATCCCAGTTGCTGTGATTGACATCGACGGGCGCGATGCCGACGCCGTGGTCTTTCGCGTCCCGCACGATCTGGGCCGGTCCGTAAAACCCCATCGGCAGGCTGTTCAACAGCGCCGCCGCGAACGATGCGGGATAGTGACACTTCAGCCAGCTCGACACGTAAACCAGTAACGCGAAGCTCGCCGAGTGCGACTCCGGAAAACCGTACTCGCTGAAGCCGCGCAAGCGAGCAAAACACTGCTCCGCGAATTTCCGGTCGTAACCGTTGTTGATCATGCCCTCGATGAACCGCGTCGGCCACTTGGAAATCGCATCGCGACTCTTCCATGCCGTGATCGCCCGGCGCAGCAGCTCCGCCTCGCCCGGCGTGAAACCCGCCGCCACGACGGCCAGCGCCATCGCCTGCTCCTGAAACAACGGCACGCCCAATGTCTTCTGCAATACCTGTTTCACCTTCTCATCGGGATAGCAGACGACTTCCTCGCCATTCCGCCGACGCAGGTACGGATGCACCATGTCGCCCACGATCGGTCCCGGCCGCACGATCGCCACTTCGATGACGAGATCGTAAAAACAGCGCGGTCGCAGTCGCGGCAGCATCGTCATCTGGGCCCGCGATTCGATCTGGAAGACGCCGACTGTGTCCGCCTTGCAGATCATGTCGTACACGGCCGGATCCTCAACGGGAATCGTCGCCAGCGTCAAAGGCCGATCGTGATGCCGTTCGATCAGATCCATCGCCTTGCGGATGCACGTCAGCATGCCGAGACCCAGGCAGTCGACCTTGAGCATGCCCATCGCTTCGATATCGTCCTTGTCCCACTCGATGATCGTGCGATCGGGCATCGCCGCGTTCTCGATCGGTACGAGTTCCGACAGCGGCCCGCGCGTGATGACGAAGCCGCCGACGTGCTGCCCCAGATGCCGCGGAAAGCCAGCCAGTTCCCGCGTCAGGCGAACGAAATTGCGGACCGTCGGATCATCCGGGTTGAAGCCCATCGAACGCAGGGCCTCGCCGCCGTCCTCCTCGCCCTCGAAGACGGTATGCGACCAGTGATCGATCCGTTTGGCGAGCCGATCGACGGCGTCCAGCGAAAGGCCCAGCGCCTTGCCCACGTCGCGCACGGCGCTGCGCGACCGATAGGAAATGACTTCCGCCGTCAGGCCGGCGCGATGGCGACCGTACCTGGCGTAGATGTACTGGATGACTTCCTCGCGTCGTTCGTGTTCGAAATCGATGTCGATATCCGGCGGTTCGTTTCGCTCCTTGCTGACGAAGCGTTCGAAGAGGATGTCAATCTGCGCCGGGTTGACGCTCGTGATGCCGAGGCAGAAGCACACGGCCGAATTCGCCGCAGCGCCGCGTCCCTGGCAGAGAATCCCCTGCGAGCGCGCGAATTTGACGATGTCGAAGACCGTCAGGAAGAAAGGGGCGTACTGCAATTCCTCGATCAACGCGAACTCGTGGGCGAGATCGTTGCGGATCTTGTCGGGGATGCCGGCGGGATATCGCTCCGCCGCGCCCTGCCATGAGAGGGATTCCAGATACGCCTGTGGTGTCTGATCGGCGGGGCAGATTTCGTCAGGGTATTCGTAGCGAAGCGAGTCGAGATTGAAGCCCGCCGCCATCACGTCGGTCCGTGTCGCCTGATCGAGAACGGGGAGTGCGGGCGTCTCGCCCGCCTCATTGCAGGTCGGCGTCCGCTGACCTTCGTCGATTCGAGGAGGGTGCATTCGATTATCTGACAGCGACAGACCGCACGCACGCTCGGCGATCGCAATCGTTCGCGCCAACGCATTCGGCTCGTTCGCAAAGAGCCGAGCCAACTCGGCGGGGGGCTTGAGATAACGCTCGCCGTTGGGGAAAAGACGAAAGCCCGCATTCTGGATGGTGCAGCCGTGGCGAATGCATGTGACGACATCCTGAAGATCGCGGCGCTTTGCGTCGTGATAGTGGGCGTCGTTGATCGCGACGAGGGGGATGGCGAACCGCGCCGCGTAGTCGTGAAGCTGCGCCGATCGAATCTCGTCGTCGGATTCGAGATGATGCGCGATGGCCAGCGAGAGGCGATCGTCGTCGAACGCGCCCGCCAGCCGCCCCAATGCGTCCTCAACGCCAATCGACGTCAAAGCACCCGCCCCCGCGCCGTTCCGAGCCGCGACCGTCAGGGAGTCGGTCGACGACCTGCTAGCCTCGCCAGTGGACGTTCGACGAAGGGCATCATTTCCAATGTCTATGCTACGCGCGCCCGCTCCCTCACGGTCGCGGCTCTGTACAGAGTCAGTCGACAAACTGCTAGCCTCGCCAGCGGGCTCTCGACGAAGAACAACGTGTCCAATATCTCGGCGACGCGCGCCCGCTCCCTCACGGTCGCGGCTCTGTGAGGCGTCACGGCTCTGAATGGAGCGCTCAATCACAACAACAGCCAGCAATCCCGCGTTGTCCGCGAGCAGTTCATCGAGCGATAAGTAGCACTCGGCCTTCGGCGCTCGGCGCTTGCCCGTTGTCAGCAGCGTACACAGCCGACCGTAAGCGGCGCGATCCGTCGGATAGACAAGCACGCTCAGGCCTTCCGCGTCGATGAACGTCAGTCGCGCTCCGACGATGAGCGGGACGCCGACCTGCTTCGCGGCGACATGGGCCCGAACGACGCCGGCGAGCGTGTTCGTGTCCGTGATGGCGACGGCCCGATATCCCAGCTCGGCGGCTCGTGCGGCGAACTCATCCGGATGGCTGGCGCCCGTCAGGAACGTGAAATTGGTGGTTACGGCGAGTTCCGCGTATTGGGGGCCCCCACCGGCCGGTGGGGGGGCGCATTCGCCCGACAGGCGGCTGTGGAGCGGATGCTCACGGACTTTGGGATTGGCGGGATCGGGCATGTTCGGGCACCGATCCCATTATATGGGATGTTCGGGTTTTGTTCGATCTTTATTTCGGCGAGGCGCCGAGGGCCGGATAAAGTACGGCCTCGAGGCTTCTGACCGCATTGAAAAACAGGATGATCCCCACAAGGTAGATGACCTGCGATGCAATCTGCAGCCATGCGGGCATGGCTTCCTCGACTTGTTGTTGAAACTGCTGTTGAAGCTGCATCTGATTCATGTTGCCGCCGGCATTGATCGCGGTCATCATCGGTTCCCAGAGGGCGTAAAAAACATATCCAACAGTGCCGCAACCGATAAGCAGAAGTAAGACGCTCATGATCAGAAAGCTGCGCGTCGAACTTTCCGATCGTGCGAGGCTTGCGGAATTCTCGCCCTGCAGGCCGCCGTTCTTTTCGACCACGAAGGAAGACAAACTACGAAGCGTCCAGGCAGTCCAGATATTGTGGATCACAGGCACAAACGATAATCCAAGTGCGAGGCCCGGCGAGACCTTCTGATATTTCCCCGCGCGTTTGGCATCCGTGTGGATGCGATGAATCCACATCAGCTGAAGCACAAACGCGATCAATATCAAGATCGCTGTTACGCAAGAACCCACGAAGGCGATCCCGAGAATGGTCATTTCCGGTCCCGACAGTTGCGATGGATCGGCGCTCCCTTGCGGGCCCATCAGGGCCACAGCGGTTTGCTGCAGAAACTGAATGATCGCAGCAACAAGCCAGAGCCAGATCATCCACGTCGTCATGCTGGGATAGTCCACCGGCTTCGTGAGCAGATCGCCGCCGGCATAGGTCAGCGCCGCCGGGGCATTGAGCTGAACACCAGGCCCGGGACCGCCGGCCTGCGGGATGAACTCGATGCCACAAACAGGACACGCCAGCGTGGCGGACAGATGCTCCTGAGCCGCCTGAAGCTCATGACCCTTGGGACACTGAACGATAACGAAGTTGGGATCAGCCATAAGTGTGTTCCATTATCCATTGACGCCGGCGACGATTCCCGTCGATCGGTCATCGCCTGACGCGTTGCCTCAGGCCCGACGCCGTGTCTTTTTCGCCTTTTTCTTCGAAGCGTTCAGCGCAGTCTGAATCGACGCGATTTCATCGACGGTCGGCGCATTTGCGTCGAGTGCGGCACACACCATCGCGCCCGTATCGCCGCCGAACACGTTTGTGATCATTTCCCGGACAAGCTTCTTCTGCACGGCTTCGGGCTTCTTCAACGGCCGAAACAGAAACGCCTTACCCACCGGACCCTTGTCCTTGGTGACGAGCCCTTTGGCTTCCAGGCGTGTCAGCAGCGTCACGACGGAACCGTGCGCCATCGGACGTTGCTTGAGAATCATTTCACGGATTCGCCGGGCCGTGACGGGGCTTTCGCGCCAGACGCAGGAGAGCACATCGAGTTCTGCCGGTGGGAGCGTGTCGATGACTTCAGAAGCGGTTCGAGTGCTCTTCGTCTTCCTTCTTCGCTTCTTTGCCATTCAACGACCCTTTGAATTCAAATGGAAAGCAAATTAGACACAGTGAAAGTTCGCTTGACCGGCATTCTGACGGAGCCTGTAGGACTGTCAACCCGGCGAATACGCCGGGATCGATTCCATGTTGGGCCCGAGCATGCTGGTGGTTCCGCATCTTTCGAATGCCAAGTCAGACATGGACGACCCGCGTACCCGGATGGCAGGGCGTCGTGGTCGAGCGGCCGCTTCGCCGTCCTTCAGGCCATCCGTGTATCACAACGGCCGAGGCGGATCGGATTCCTTCGGACTCATGGGGCTCGGCTGACGACAATCCACGTATCCTGGCAAAGATGGGCGCGATGCGATTCATCCACAACATGCGATGGTTCGGAATTCCAAAAATGATTAATTGGTGAAGGCGGGAAGGATTCAGGAAGGCTGCGGCCGGATTCGAACCGGCGAATAACGGATTTGCAATCCGTCCCCTTAAACCACTTGGGTACGCAGCCGATGTCGCAAATTGCGTAGGTAGTAATTTGTACACCGCTCCCTAAACCGCGTCAACCAAATCCGCATCGAGACGCCGCCTTCGCCGATATCGACTCCACGGGTCGCTATCGGAAGAGAAGGAAACTGTGGATATCGGCCCGGAAAATCCTGCTCCGACGCCGGGGGCGGAGCGAGCGCTTTCGATTTCGCTACGTCATCCAGACCGACGGCGTGTTCCCAGGGCGTTTCGGTGTTGGCTGCACGTCCTCGGGGCTAGAATCCCCAGAATCGCTCGGACACTTGGTGAATCTTCGCCGCTCCGCGTATCTTGTGTGTTCTAGAAATGGGCCGGGCGGCCGTTTCGCCGAAGGGGAGCTTTTTTGCCACGATGCAGTTGAACGTGATCCGTCAATCCGAAGACGCGCCGATCGAATACCTGCCCATTTCGCGCGAGCATCGCGAGAATGACACGATCAAATTCTGCCAGCGAACGCACGACGACCTGGAGATCGAATCCGTCATCATTCCGATGGGGGGAAAGGGCGTCCATTGGAACACGCTTTGCGTGAGTTCACAGGTGGGCTGCGCCCGCGGATGCACATTCTGCCAGACAGCGCGTATGGGGCTGCTGCGGAATCTGACTGTCGGAGAAATTGTCGGCCAGGTGCGCGCCGCGAATCGTCACTATGGCGCCGCAATCCGAAACGTCGTCTTCATGGGCATGGGCGAACCCATGGACAATCTCGACAACGTGATGCCCGCGCTGTTGCGCCTCGAGGCGGAGAAAGAATTCAGGATTGCCAGAAAGCGATTGACCGTCTCAACCGTCGGTCGCTGCGACGGCATTCGACGACTCGCGCAGCTGGGTTGGCGGACGCTCGGGCTCGCGATCTCACTGAATGCACCCAATGACGAGATTCGCAGTCGGATCATGCCGATTAATCGAACGGATTCGATGGCGGACTTGCGGCAGGCCATTTCGGAATGGCCGCTTCGCGGCGGCGGCCACGTGCTGATCGAATACGTGCTGCTCCGCGGCGTCAACGACCAACTCGACCATGCGAAACAACTGGCTGAATTCCTTCGCGGACTCAGGACCTGCGTGAATCTGATCCCCTGGAATCCGATCGTTGGAATTGATTTCGAAACGCCCGACGATTCGCAAACCAAGGCGTTTCAGCTCGAGTTGATGAATGCGGGCCAGCTGACGTTTCAGCGCCGTACCAGAGGGCGCTCGGCGCTCGGCGCGTGCGGTCAATTGGGAAATGTCGATTTGCGACGAACGCGACAGCGCGAGCGTCAGCCAACGATAATGGGATCGAACGAGACGGCGGAAGCGGAGTCGTGACGATCACGTGGACTCGTGCGTCGGTTCGAGACCGTAGCTGGCGGCGGGAATCTGGCGGGGCAGTCGTTCCAGTTCGCGATGAATGATGGTCTCGGATGGCGCCCGGCTTGGCTTCGGCGGTGCGTCTTTCGGCGGCGAGGTTGTTTCGGCCGAATCGAACGCCACGAGCGCCATGCATGGATCGTAATAGGAGCAGTCAAACTGATCACAAGGCGTGATGGCGCGGCCGAAACAGGCGTCGAATCCTTCGACCTGTTGTGTTGCCTGAATGATATGGAGATTGACGGCCGTTCCCGTTGCAATGGCCATCCGGGCCGCCCGATCGCCTGCCGCATGATTGCTTAACATGCTGTGCTCCTATTGAAAACCCGCTGTCGTCCGTACCTCGCTGATCGGCCGTGGGCGACGGCATGTCCATCTAGAAGCGGACGAAATTGTCCGCCGACGATCAAACATGCGGCGTTGTTGTCGTCGTCTCTGAATTGTAGGTGGTGAGATCGGCCAAGATCGCGGGGGCCGCGCATTAGATGCGCTCGTCGCGGCCGCGTATGCACAGCGTGGCAGCGAAACCTGGCGCATACGACTTGACGCTGACGGTGGGTGCAGACATCACCAAACGGGGATGATGACGACGGCGTATCATGCCGATAACACGAAGTAGGATATTCTTGCATGAAGGATCTGGGAATCGTGGTGGTAACGGGGCATTTCTCACTGGAAAGTGGGGGAGTCGGGACGCACATTCGGCTGCTGATTCGGCAGCTTGAGCAGAAGGGCGTTCCGCATGGCGTCGCCCGTGGTAAGTCTCGAATGGACGCCGCCGTGAATCGGTTGATCCGATCGGCTTCGAAGCGATACGGCGTCGACATCAGCACGCTGTCGGATGTATTTCACAATGTCGGCGGCCTGTATCGCTCGATTCGACAGGTGCTGGCCGGCCGATCTGAAAAGCGGATCGTTCTGCATGCGCACGATCGGCCCAGCATGCTGGCGGCGGCGCTGGCCACTGGTGCCGATCCGAGAGTCTGCGGCGTCGTGCAGACGGCACACGCGCCGTTCGCGCAACAGTACGAAGGCGTCAAGGCGGGGCCGCTGTTGATGCCGATGCTTCGGGCAATCGATCGTGGCGGTATGGATCTGTGTGATCATTTCATCGCCGTCGATACGCTGCAGGAGGAACTCATCCGGCGATGGGTTCCGACTGCCACGATTACCGAGATTCCGAACGCCGTCGATCTGGAGATGCTGGCGGACGTCGAGAAATCGCCGGCGACGAATGAGTTTGGCGAGCCCTATCTGATTGTGGCGCGACATTTGTACGAAAAATGCGGCGTGCATGTGGCCGTCGACGCATTTGCCCAGGCAAATTGTAGGAAGACGCATCTATTGATACTGATGGGAGATGGCGATCAGCGGGAGGCACTGGAAACATCGGCGCAACGCCTGAATATTGCCGATCGCGTCAAGTTCATCGGTCGCCAGCCGCACTCAAGGGCGCTGCCGATCATACGAAATGCAACATTGAGCCTCGTGCCGTCGATCCCGGTCGGCGACTACATTGAGGCGACGTCGATCACGATGCTTGAGTCGCTGGGCCTGGGCGTACCGCTGATTGCAAGCAACATCGGCGGCCTGAAGCAAGTATTGAGCGGCACGGGGGCGGGCGTTTTGGTCGAACCCAACGATACGGAATCCCTGGCGAGGGAAATGGATGGACTCCTGAACGACGATCGCAAGCGAAACGATCTGAGTCAAAAAGGAAGGGCACTTGTGGCAGCGTCCTATTCGACGGAATCCTGGTTTTCGCGAATCATGGGCGTATATCGATCCGTCGCGGAGGCGGCAGGCTAAGCGGAAGCATCATGGGCGCGATCATTTACGTCGTCGCATTGTTCTGGGCCGTGTACATCGGCGGACTGTTCATCAAGGACAGGATGCGAGCCTGCATCCATCCCTTGGTGCAGTTCGGCGTCGCACAGATCGTCTATTTCTCGACGATTCCGGCGACCAACGCGGGACAAGTCGGACTGCTGCATCTCGTCACAACCGCATCGATTCTCTTCGGATTTCATCTGGTTCGCGGCGGGGCCCCCCTGGGGCGTGAGGAGCAGCGGCAATTCGTCATGGACCAGGCGCATGTTCAGATTGCGTTTCTATTGCTCGCCCTCTCTGTCTGCGTACTTGTCCCTGCGATCGCCATCCTTCAGGGCGCGAGTCCGTTTGAAGTCTTGACGTCGTTCTACACGTCGACAGGCATGGCGCAGGTGCCGGCGCACGTCGCTTATTTCCTCACGGGCATGACAAAGATTCCGTTCATCGCAATTATCCTCGGTCGCGTGTGGTTTCACACAAGCGGCAATCCGATCGTCCGCAACCTGTGGCGCGTCCTTTTTATCACGCAATTGGCATTGACGTTCGGATCAGGTGTTCGCAGTGGGTTGTTGTTCCTGGTTGCGTGTTTCGTATTGGCGGACGTTTACGTCATGACAGTGCTGGGCCTGCGTCAAACGACCTTTGAACGCGTGCGTCAGCGAACGTCCTATCTGGTGATGTTCGGTGTGCTCGTATTCGGTATCACGTTCCTTACGGCGTTTCGATCCGTTCGGTTTCAGAGTGTCGGCCACATTCTCGATGCGGCCAAATCCGTGTTTGTCGGTGGGCATGGCGGCGCCGCGGCAGAGGCGGCCCAACAGGAAATCAACCATGCCGTCGGATTCGTGGTCGATTATTACGGCCGTCATCCGACAAACGGTCGCGGGCTGTATGCGCAGATCACAAATGTGGTTCCCCGCGTCCTTTGGCCGGGAAAACCGGTCGGCTTCGGCAAGCAGCTTGCGTATGACATGATGGGGACGCCGTATGAGGATCCGCTGAGCCTGGCGGCCGGAATCGGCGGCGAAGCGTTTTACAATTTCGGCTGGCTCGGCGCGATGGTGTTTCCCGCGATCTTCGGCATGGTCGGCGCCGTGTTCTACAAGAAAACCATCACGAGTCCCGATCCTGGGAAGGTTGCCTGTATCCTGATCTACATTGCCTGGGGAACCGGTATATGTCGCGGAGACTGGCTGAGTTCCGTCAACGTCATCACGTATCAGATCATCGTGTATTTTCCCGTGATCTGGTTGCTGAGGACGCTGCTCGGAACACCGGCACGATTCGCGTATGCGACCACCTGGTATCAGTCGCCGCAACAGGTCGATCCACGGCTCGTCGCCGCGACGGCGATCTGAGACGATTCTGAGAGCGTCTGGAACAGTTCGCGATCCACAGTCATTAGAAAAGGGAGACATGGATGGCATCCCCCCCCCGGCGCTCATGAAACCGAATGCAACATAACATATCTTATCAGACGTTGGAGGTTGGGGGGCTTCAGGACGGGATATTACCGATCGTCAGCCTCGAAACGCGTCAGTTCGTCGTGGCCGCGCCGCTGGAGTCCGTGATTGGCTTCGACCCGGTTCCGGACTTCAAGGCTCGCCGCCGCCGGTAGTGAATGACTCCGTAATAAGTCGCGACGTATCCTGCGAGCCCGCACGCGAGTCCAAATAGCAGACAACCGACGATGAGCTCCAAGCCGAAGGTCTGAAACGCCGGCCTGATGGACGTCCAGAATTCGCCGTCAAGCAAATGGCTGACCTGAAAATTGTCTACAAAGGCAGTAATTGCCGATCGCTGATTGACCAGCTCGGCCTCAGACAGTCCGCCGGGATGCAGGATCCAGCGGCCGATTCGCCAGTTGAGGTAATAGACGGGAACCGCAGTGACAGGATTGGTCAGGAAGACCGGAAGCAATCCGGAAGCGCGATTTGCGCGTAATGCATAGGCGAGGACAAGATAGATCAGGATTTGAAGCCCCATTGTGGGCGTCCAGCCGACCAGGAACCCCAGGAACACACCCAATGCAATTCTGTGTGGTGAATCGTCCAGGTGAAGGATACGCCGCACCACGGGACGTTGGATCCTGTTCC
>JAJDEC010000608.1 GCA_029259995.1 Phycisphaerae bacterium | reverse complement strand
CGAGTGCCCATCTGCATTCGGTCTCACGGAACGCGAATCGAAGCAGCACAATCGCGATAAGGCGGCGGCGATGAAGCCGTACCGGACAGCACATCGCGCTGCACGGCGCCTCTTCGAGAGCGTCGATCCACGCACACGCATGGAGCAGCATCGCGCTGGTACCGCGGCTCGCTACGGTGTCGAATTGAACACGAGCAAGCCGCGTGTCGACGCGCCGCCGACGCTCAAACTTCACAGCGATCTGGAAACGGCGATTTCCAAGACCGAGCGAATTGAGTCCGACGAGGCTTCGGAGGCGCTTCGAACCGGCACCGATGACATGAGTCTCGACGACTTCATTGATGATATTCCGTCCCATCACGGACGTCAGGACGACGACGGCGATGTGGATCTGGACGCCATGTTTGGTTTCGACCCGGAGGGAGACTGACGAATGTTCCCACCGAACTGGAACCGCAAGGACGACGACGTCGGGAGCAACCCCGTCGACGAAACGATGCGCATGGAGGCGCGAATCATGCACAAGGGAGTTCGAGTATCTGCCGATCGCGGATTAACCGATCGGCAGCGCGATCAGATCCGCAGCATCGTCCTGAAGCACATCAAGGAGCACCAGATCACGCACCGCGCGATCTCGGTTCAGATCGGCGTCGGCCACTCCACAATCTCGGAAGTCCTCAAGGACAGCTATCGCGGCGATTCTGACAAGATCCTGCGTCAACTGAATACGTGGGTCGGCGATGACGCCGGGCGACGCAGCCGCAAGACGCCGATCGGATTCTACGAAACCGCCGTATTCAAGACGCTGCGCGATGCCGCCGCCTATGTGAAACGCCAGGCCGACACGGAACCGCAACGCTCGGTCGGCGGCGACAAGGCGCGGATCGCGATCACCTACGGCCCATCCGGATGCGGAAAATCAGAAGGCGCAAAGGCCCTTTGTATTGCCGATCCCAACGCCATCTATGTCCGCGTCTCGTCCAGCACACGCGGCGCGACGGCGTTTGCCCGCGCCATCTTTCATGCCGCCGGCTGGAAATCGCGGCGCGTCAATCAGAGCTACATGGACGCCCTGTTCGAAAAGCTCACCTTGTCCGGCCGACTGCTCGTTGTCGACGAGGGACACGAACTCCGCGAACCGGCCCTCAAGTTCATTCGTGATCTAAACGACATCTGCAAGATCCCGATCTTGATCGTGGCCACCGAGATGATCCGCGATCGCGTGGAGCGCGTCCGGCGCGGCATCGGCAGGATCATGGACGATCAGTTCAGTCGTCGCGTCTGCCTGCAGTACAACCTCTTGCGCGGCACCGACGGCAAAGGCGGCAGCAAGCGCCCGATCTACTCGCTCGAAGAGATCGCCGCCATCTTCAAGGACGACGAAGTCAAGTTGACCGATGACGGTCTCGAATTCCTTTGCGCCATTGCCTGCGTGATCGGCCTCGGCATGCTCGGGACTGCCGCCAACATTTACGACAAGGCGCGGATGCACGCGAGGCGTCGCCCTGGCAAGCAGATCGACGCGGCCATTCTGATAAGAGCATCCGAATACGTGCTCCTGCAGCCAGGCGACAAGTTCGACGACGGCGGCGAGGCCATCTTCCAGCAGATCCAATCGTCGCTCGATCGAGTGCAGAAATGGACGAGAGTAGCGGTCTAGATCGCGGAGCGCCGGTCAAGGCCGGATTGCAAGGAGGCAATCCATGAACGAATCAACACTGACATTCCGCGAACGGCTGACGCTCCGCGTGTTGCAAATCCGGTACCGGATCCGTTTCGCATGGCCGATCCGCAAGTGCGACGAATGCGGTCGCTGGTTCTGGAAGCGCGAGAGCGACGACTTCCACGCCGCGAATCTGTTCTATTGCTCGACGCGCTGCGCCGAGTCGGCAATGGCAGAGGTAGAGCGCGAACTCAAATGGAGCCCCGAATGGCTGACCAGAAACTGACAGCCGCCCAGCGATGCAAGATCTTCGCCCTCGGCAACGAACAGGGCAAAGGCATCGACGATCTTCGGGCCATGACGCCGGTCGGATCGATCTCGATGCTCACGCGCATGCAGGCGGCTCAGCTGATCGACGCCCTGGAGCATGGCAAGTCGCCCGACTACGAAAAGCGGTCGCGCGTCCCGGCGAGCCGTCGTCCCGGTTATCGCCGGCCGAAGAACGTCATCCGCATGGTCACCGACCAGCAGCGCAACATGATCGAGGCGCTGCGGATCGATTTCGACTGGACGAAGGACGGACTCGACAAGTGGTTGTCGGCCCGCCACTACCCCGGTGAACAGCGGCCGCTCACGCAGATGCAGACCAGCAAGGATGCGCAGTTTGTGATCGAGTTGTTGAAGGAAGTCCTCAACCGTTCTATGAAAGGAAGGCAACGGAGTGCCGCCGGTCAGTCAACCACAGCCAGCGCGTGATCTGCTCAACGAGGCACTTCCCGTCCAGCGCGGCGAGGTGTCCGATCAGAAGTTCAAGCGCCGATACATCCCGAAGACCTACGGACCCGCGGAGATCGCCGAGGCCCGGAAGGTCATCGAGCACTGGAATAAGCACTTCGCGAAAACGCCAGGCGGGTATCGCGCCAACCGGATGGACGCGTGCAACGTCAAGGCCTATGTGCGTTTCATGCGTCACTGCGTCGCCTCGAACGGCGAGTTTCCGTTCACGCCCGATGACGTCTGCAAAGCGATCACGCGGTACCGCCAGAATCCGCAGAACATGAAGCTTCGCTCGTGGAAGCGGTTCCGCGACTGGATCGACGTTGAGAACGTCGATCGCTTCCTCGGTGCCGATCGCGTCCAGCAGCATCAAATCGATCACGCCGCCAGGGCGAAGG
>JAJDEC010000607.1 GCA_029259995.1 Phycisphaerae bacterium | reverse complement strand
AGCTCGACGACGAGGCGATCTTCTATCTGCGATCTCGCGGCGTCAGCGAGGATGCGGCGCGCAGCCTGCTGATCTACGCCTTCGCCGGCGAAAGCGTCGGCCAGATTCGCATCGCCTCATTACGCGACAAATTGCAGCAGTTGCTGAGCTCGCGACTGGCCCATGGCGAGTCGCTGAATTTCGGCCGACCGTTCGAATACAGCGACGATTTTGCCGATGTCGTTCGCCACGCGGATCGCCGACGGGAGACATAATCGCGGGGCTCCGGCTTCGCGCTTGATCGATAGCGGCGCGAAACAGATCGCGCCAGAAAGCTGGTTGGCATGTCGGACTTCGACGTCCAGTCCATTCGGAACGACTTCCCCATCCTGAAGCGCAAGGTCTACGACGGCAAGCGGCTTGTCTTCCTGGATTCCGCCGCATCGGCGCAGAAGCCGCGGGCCGTGATCGACGCCGTCAGCCATTACTACGAAACGACGCACTCGAACATCCATCGCGGCGCCCACGCGCTCGCGACCGAGGCGACTGACGCCTACGAAGCGGCCCGCAAGAAGGTTGCCCGCTTCATCGGCGCGTCGCTTCCCGAAGAGATCGTCTTCGTCCGCGGCACGACGGAAGGCATCAATCTCGTCGCGCAGACGTACGGCCGTGCCGGAATCGAAGAAGGCGACGAGATTCTGATCACGGAGATGGAGCATCACGCCAACATCGTTCCGTGGCAGATGCTCTGCGAGGAAGTCGGGGCCAAGCTCCGCGTGGTTCCCGTCAATGACAAGGGCGAATTTGTCTGGGACGAGTTCGAACGATTGCTCGGACCGCGTACGAAGCTCGTCGCCGTGACGCATGTATCCAACACGCTTGGCACGATCAATCCCGTCCGCGATATCGTCGAAGCGGCGCATCGCCAGGATGTTCCCGTGCTGATCGACGGGGCGCAGGCCGTTCCGCACATGCGCGTCGACGTGTCTGTGCTCGATTGCGATTTCTACACATTCAGCGGCCACAAGTTGTTCGGACCGACGGGCATCGGCGTGCTTTACGGCAAGGAGCATCTGCTTCGCGCAATGCCGCCGTACCAGGGCGGCGGGGCGATGATCCGCAGCGTCAGCTTCGACAAGACGACGTTCGAAGATCCGCCGTTCAAGTTCGAGGCGGGAACGCCGGATATTTCCGGCGCCATCGGTCTCGGCGCCGCGATTGACTACGTCGAGAAGATCGGCCTGCAGAACATCGGCGAGTATGAAAACGAACTGGTGAAATATGGCCAGGAAAAGCTCCGTGCGATCGACGGCCTGCGCCTGATCGGTACGGCCGACGAACATGCGAGCATTCTGTCGTTTGTGGTCGAGGGCATTCATGCAGACGACATCGGTCGCTTGATCGATCGGGAGGGCGTTGCGGTTCGTGTCGGCCATCACTGCACGCAGCCGCTGATGAAACGGTTCGGCGTTCCGGCGACGGTTCGCGCGTCGCTGGCGTTTTACAACACGAAAGGAGAAGTCGATGCGCTCGTGGCCGCTGTTCGCAAAGCGATCCACGTGATGACGCGGACATGTCCGATCGAGCATGCGGAGGTTCGACCTTCGACGGAATCGATCGACGACACGCAGGATCGCATCGTCAGGGAATTCAGCGCGATCACCGACTGGGAGGAGCGATACCAGAAGATCATCGATCTCGGTCGCCGCCATCCGCATATCCCGGAAGAGTACAAGCAGGACAAGTACATCGTTCGCGGCTGCCAATCGACCGTCTGGCTGCATGCGAAGCTTGAGAACGACGGCCGTGTCACGTTCACGGCCGAGAGCAACGCGATGATCGTCAACGGCCTGATCACGCTGCTGCTCCGCGTTTATTCGGGGCGAACGATTGGCGAGATCATCGACACGCAACCGCGATTCATTACAGAGATCGGCCTGAGCACGCACCTGTCTCAGGCGCGGGCAAACGGGCTGGCCGCCATGCTGGAGCAGATCAAGAATTACGCTGTGGTGCTGAAGACACTGGCGGCGGCGAATCGCGCGTAATATTCAACGCCGCCGCGTCTCGCGGCGACGGCAAACCGGGAGAGCCCTCTCCCCCTTTGGGGCGCAGCATCCATGGCAGAATCAGATCAAGCGACTGCACTCAGGAATCGGGTCCTCGACGTCCTCAAGACGGTTCGCGATCCGGAGATCCCCGTCAACATTGTCGAACTCGGCCTGATCTATGAGCTGACAGTTAACGACGCGTCGGAAGTGTACGTTCGCATGACGTTGACGACGCCGAATTGTCCCGTTGCCGGCGATTTGCTGAATGAAGTCGAAGCCAAGACGGCCGCCGTCGAAGGCGCCGTGAGTTCCAAAGTCGATCTCGTCTGGGAGCCGGTCTGGACGAAGGATCGCATGAGCGATGCGGCCAAACTCGCCCTCGACATGATGGGCGGTGAGATGCCGGGCGAGAGCAAGAAGGACAAGTTCTTCAAGCTGGGGCGGATCAAGTAGGACGGGTTTCAATCGCCGCGATCCGCCGATCCGCGCGAGCGGTTCGCCCAGTCGTCGTCTTGGGCGTTGTCATGCCCGTAGCGAAGTTTCACCGCTTCCGAATTGACCGTATATTTCTCGAATTGGAAGTCCATTTCACGTTCGGAGGAATGCTCATGCGCTGTTTGCTGATGTTGCTGCTCATGTCGATTGTGGGATGCCACGGTCCTCTCACGAAGCCGATGATTGACCGGCTCGACGAAAAAGGCCAGGCGAAAATCGACGAAGTCTGGGAAAACATGCTGATTCCGCCGGACGCGCTCGATCGCACATTGCTCCTTGATGTCATCCTATCGGCACAGCTTTATCAGCACGGCGTCGATTCGCTGCGGCTCACCAGCGAAAAAGCCGTTGGCGAAGGTCTGGTTGTGATGGAGATTCGGTTCGATCGCGAAGAGCCGTTGTTTGACGAGTTCAGTGTCAGCTACGTTGATCGGCGTGGGCGAGAACTTCGACGGGAACGATACAGTCGCGACGAGATCAACGAGGAAATCGATCTCATGATCCAAGACCGGCGCGACTCTCATCATGCGTTGAACGCGGAGGATGAAGTGGCCGAGGAATTAGGTGATCACGAGGCGATGCGCAAGGAACGGATGCAGGCGATCCACGAGGTGCTTGAGCCGATGCAACGCAGCGATGATGATTCAGAGGAACTGATTCAACAGGAGTAACGGCGGAGTGTTGGCGCAGCCCAGGTTGTCGGGTTTTCCCGGCATTCTCAAACGTCGGATGGCAATCGTCCGACGCTGTCAATCCTTCTTCGATCCGCCCGCACCAAAATCCGCGATCGAGATCCGCTCGCCGTTCAACTTGCAATCATCTGACGCCGCCCAAAGAAACGCCGGCACCCACTGTTGCGGTGATGCGACTGGTTGGACATCTTCGCCCATGCGACCGATGTCGATGGTGTTGACGCGGATGTTCGTGCCCTTGAGTTCGCAAGCGAGCAGTTTCGTCAGTCCTTCGACGGCATGGCAGGCGACGAGATAGGCGCCGCGCTTGGCTTTCGTGTCCCGCGTCAGGGAACTTGTGATGTTGATAATGGTTCCACTGTCCTGCCGCTTCATCCAGGGCAGGGCTTCGCGGCAGACGAGATAGGGGGCCGTTGCATTTGTCGCGATGACGTCGCGCCAGGGATCGGCCGGATAATTCATCACGAGTTCGCGGGGTCCGAGGATCGCGGCTGCGTTGACAATGACGTCGATTCGACCGAAGCGATGAACGACGCGATGAATCAGTCGGACGACGTTCTCCACATAACGCAGATCGCAGGGAACAATCGCCGTCTCGTCGATGTGATTGGCCAGCGCCATTTCGAGATCCGGCAGATTCGCCATGCGGCGGACGCACAACGCCAGCTTCGCACCGGCCTGAAGGTAGGCATCGACCAGATGGCGGCCCATCGGGCCCGTCGAGCCGGTCAACAGGATGACCTTCCCCGAAATGGATGTCGGCGTCGGATTCACAGAAGATTCCTCGTCAGAGATCAAGGACTCGCAACGACTCGAATCATAACGAACCCGGGTGAATCGATCCAAGTGCGTGATTGATCGAAAACATCGTGCTCCGAATCGGCGATTGAGCCAGATCACGGCGACATCTATACTGCACGACGTCGAAAGCGCTGGAATTTACGCGTCCAACTGCCTCGCCCGCGGGCGAATGAGGCCAATGAATGCCGCATGTGAACATGATTGAACAGGAATTGGCGGCGCTATTGGTCGTTGACGTCCAGGAGAAACTGCTGCCTGCGATCACGAGCGATGTGTCCAGGGATGTACTCGATTGTTGCGCGCAGTTGGTCCGGATGGCCGGCATCTTCGAGCTCCCCGTCTTCGTCACGGAACAATATCCGAAGGGGCTCGGCCATACGGACAAGCAGATTCTGACGGCCTTTCCCGAACCGCCGGGCGTCTTCGAGAAGTCGACGATGAGTTGCTGGCGCGATCCCGTGTTTTGCGACGCGCTTCGGGCGTCCGGCCGAGAGCACATCATCGTCTGCGGCGTCGAGGCGCATGTCTGTGTCCAGCAGACAGTGCTTGATCTGTTGCGCGTGGATTACGTGCCGTTTCTGCCCGTCAATGCGATCGCGTCCAGATTCGAGTGCGACAAATCTGTGGCGATCGAGCGGATGCGCCACGCCGGCGCCGAAGTGACGACGGCCGAGGCCCTGATCTTCGAACTCGTCGAGCGCTGCGATCATCCTAAGTTCAAGGACGTACTCAAACTCGTGAAATAACGTATGAGCTGGAATCACGACGATCGAGACATGCCGCTTTCCCAGGACGTCGACGAATTTGGCAGCGACGAGCCAGCCGAATTGGTATGTCCGTCGTGCGGGGCGTCCGTCATCGAGGATACAGCCAAATGCCCGGTCTGCGGCGACTGGATCACGCCGACGGAACCGCACGGGGCGTTTTCGAAGAAGTGGTGGTTCGCCATCGCCGTCCTGCTGATGCTCTACGCGATGTTTCGATTCATCCGTTGAGACCTTGTGGCCGGGGCGGGCGTCCAGTCTAATCACCCGCGCTGCGTCGGAGCGCAGAGACGGAGTGTTGGGAAATGCCCGAGAAGGTCAAGGCAGTCAGACTATCGAGACGCCCTGTCATGGGCTGGCGCGAGTGGATTGCGTTGCCCGAGCTTGGAATATCCAGGATCAAGGCGAAAGTCGATACGGGCGCTCGATCGTCGTCGTTGCACGCCTATGACATCCGCGTTATTCGACGGCGGTCCGGCGACATCGTTCGATTCAAAGTGCATCCGATTCAACGGAGCAGTCGGGGCGTCGTCGAAACCGAGGCCCGTATCCTCGATGAGCGTTCGATCCGATCATCCAGCGGTCACGCATCCAGGCGATTCGTCATCGAAACGGAAATCGAGATCGGCGGCGAGCGCTGGCCGATCGAAATGTCACTGACCAATCGCGACGAAATGGGGTTTCGAATGCTGCTCGGGCGCCAGGCAATTCGCCGACGATTTGTCGTCGATCCGGGCCTGAGTTATCTCGTGGGCCAAGTTCCCGCGAAGCGCAAGAAACGATCAACGCGACTCCATAGAAAGAAAGGTCGCACGCCATGAAACTCGCCATTCTCTCACGAAGCCCGAAGTGTTACAGCACGTCACGACTGCGGCAGGCCGCGATTGCAAAAGGCCATACGGTACGCATCCTGGACACGCTGAAATTCTCCATGACTGTCGAACAGGAAGATCCGGGACTGAAATACAAGGGTCGTAAAGTCGGTCACTTGGATGGCGTGATCCCCCGAATCGGCGCGTCGATCACGTTTTACGGAACGGCCGTCGTGCGTCAATTCGAGCAGATGGGCACGTTTACGTTGAATTCGTCGCATGCGATTTCTGTTTCCCGCGACAAGTTGAGATCGCTGCAGGCGCTGACCCGTCACAGTATCGGCATGCCGCCGACGGCCTTTGCCCGCGACAAGGCGGACGTCCTCGACGCCATTGAGCAAGTCGGCGGCGTTCCCGTCATTATCAAACTGCTTGAAGGTACGCAGGGCATCGGCGTGATTCTCGCGGATTCCGTCGGCATCGCGGCCGCGATCATCGAAACGCTTCACAGCACGCGGCAGAACGTCTTGATTCAGAAATTCGTAGCGGAAAGCAAGGGCAAAGACGTCCGCGCCTTTGTCGTCGGTGACCGTGTCGTCGCGGCCATGCGCCGCGTCGCCCAGGGCCAGGAGTTCCGCAGCAACGTTCATCGTGGCGGCAGCGCTCAGAATATTGATCTCGATCCGGAATACGAAAAGACCGCCGTGCGCGCTGCGCAGATCATGGGGCTTCGCGTGGCTGGCGTCGACATGCTGGAGGGCGAAGACGGTCCCAAGATTATGGAAGTGAATTCGTCGCCCGGCCTGGAAGGGATCGAGACGGCGACGGGGCTTGATATCGCCAGCGAAATCATCGGACTCATCGAAGATCGCGTCATGTTTCCGGAAGTGGATCTGCGTCAGCGACTCATGCTCAATGCAGGATACGGCGTCGTTGAATTTCCAGTCACGACGGAGTCGGAACTTGCCGGGAAATCGATCGTCGACACGGGGCTTCGTGATCGTGATGTCGTCGTCCTTCAGATCGATCGAAACGGCGTTGTGATTCCGAATCCGAGATTCTCGCGTGAGATCATGGTCGGCGACAAATTGTTGTGTTTCGGCAAGGCAATCACATTGCAGAGTCTCGTTCCGCCGCGAACGCCGCAGAAACGAAAACGAAGAAAAGTCAAGAAACTGCCACCGCAGATCGATGCCGCGCAGTAGTGGAAGAAACCCATGGCGAAGAAAAGAGTGTTTCGAGTTGCCGGGCAATCTGTACCCGCAGGCGAAACGCGCGACCTCAGACTGAAAATCAGCGAACAATTCACGGGCGATCCGATCGCCGTGCCGATTCGCGTCATGCGGGCCAAGAAACGCGGCCCCATCGTCTTTGTGTCGGCGGCAGTCCATGGCGACGAACTGAACGGCATGGGCGTGATCCATGACATCATGTATGGTCCGCAGCTCCACCTGATCGCGGGAACGCTGATCCTCGTCCCCGTTGTCAACGTCTTCGGTTTCGAAACACTGAGCCGTTACATGCCGGATCGGCGTGATCTGAATCGGTTCTTCCCGGGAACAAAGAACGGCAGCCTGACGAGTCGCGTGGCATACATGCTGTTCGAAGAAATCGCGCGGCACTCCGATTTCGGCATCGAACTGCATTCGGCCGCCCAGCCGCGGACGAACTTTCCAAACGTTCGAGGCGATCTAAAGAATGCCGACGTTCGTCGTTTGGCGTGGGCCTTCGGTTGCGAATTGATCATCGACGGTAAGGGCCCCGACGGATCCTTCCGGCGAGAAGCGACGAAAGCGGGATGTCCGACGATTATTCTCGAAGCCGGCGAACCACTGAAGATCGAACAGGACGCCGTCGAAGTCGGTGTTCGCGGCGTTCATAATGTCCTTCGCGAATTGCGAATGATTGAAGGCGAGCCTGTGCGGCCGACGTACCAGGTTCGCATCACGCGTTCGACGTGGGTCCGCGCAGAGGTCGGCGGTATCCTGCGATTCCACGTCCGGCCCGGCGATCCCGTCGAAGAAGGGCAGCGCATTGCGACGAACGCGAGCGTATTCGGCGAGCGACAGAATGTCCTGCGGGCGCCGTGCGACGGCATCGTCCTGGGCATGACGACGCTTCCCATGGTCAAACCGGGAGAGCCTGTCTGCCATATCGCCGTGCCATCGCGTTCATTGAAATCGCTGCGGCTCGCCGCAGCACGTGTCACGGGCGGAAAAAAGCGGCGCCATCGCACGGGAGCGCTGGTACAGAACCTGGCGCGATCCGAGACCGAAACCATGCCGGGGCGTGGTTCTTACGGAAAGGAACAACGTAAGGAAAGTTGACGGATCGGCCGCATGGGGTTTGATCGCATCAAACCGACGTTGTTGTCGTCAGCGGATTCCGTTTCGTCCATTCGCGTCGAATGCCCATTCTTCCCCAGAACGCCGAATCAGATCCGGGTACGCCGTGGGACTGCGTCCAAGCGAATTTCGTCTCGTCTTAAACATCGCGGTAACATATCTTCGAGCGACTGGGCAGATTAGATTGACTCAACACTGAGGAAATGGAATTCCACGCAGATGTCTGACATGGCCGTTTATTCGTTTGAATCTGACGCAGTTACTCAGCGACGATTGAATCGTATCTACCTCTCGGCGCTGCTCCTCGTCATGGCGGCGGGCGCGTTTCTTCGGTTTTGGAACCTCGGACATCATTCGCTATGGCTGGACGAGGCGTGGCTTGCCAAGACGCTCGTCACAAGCACCAATTTGAGTGATGTTGTCTTCAAGGGCCATGGACCGCCGAATTCGACGCCGTTTCTGACGAGCATCTTCATCCACTATCTAACGCGTATGTTCGGCGGGTCGGAGTTCGTCCTGCGGTTTATTCCCGCGCTCTTTTCGATCGGGGCGATCGCTGCCATCTACGGGCTCGTCCGCGAGCTCGGCGGCATGCGACCGACGGCATTGTTGGCTGCCGGCTTCACAGCGATTCACCCCGTGGCGATTTTCTACGCCCAGGAACTCAAGCAATACGCCGGCGATACCTTCTGGCTGCCCCTGTTCATGATCATGACCTTGGCCTTTGTGCGGCGACCAGGCTGGCGATCGGCGATCGCCCTGAGTGTCGGCGGAATTCTGGCGCTCGGCTTCTCGCAGATCGTGATCCTGGCGTATCCGGGCGCGGCGATGTTTCTCTTCCTTTCGGCGATCAGGCGAAAGAAGGACTCTGAACGGGGCGTCTCCCGTCCGAAGATGGTCCAATCCCTGATGGTCATTGCAATCTGGATCTGCGTGTCGTTGCTGCTGTATCACTTTATCCTGCAGCACCAATCGTCGAACAGTCTGCTCCGATTCTGGCGTCGGCTCTTTCCCGCCAGTGCATGGCCGAGTGATCTATGGCCGCATGTTTCCACACAAATGTGGAAGTTCTTTACCTGGTTCTTTGGCAGCAGACCGAGTTGGGCCGCGATCGGCGCTGCTGTCGGCATTGCCTATCTGCTGATCCGCCGACTGTCGATGACGTTTCTCCACATCGTCGTGCTCTGGCTGTTCGCGCTGGGGATGTCCGTCGTGCACGTGTTTCCATTCGGTGCGGAACGCGTCAATCTGTACATGTTTCCGATGGTTGTATGTGCGGCCGTTTTTGGCGTAGAAGCGTTCGCTCGCGTGATTGGTTCCATCGTCGCGTTTCCGCCTTTGCGATTGCGATGGTTCGCGAAGCGCGGCGACGTGGTTGCCAATGTGCTTGTGCTCGTTTTTCTCGTGTTCATTTCCTGCGTTCGCGCCCCGGGCGCATTCAGGAAACAGCTCAGCAGTCCGAAGGGCAAAGAAGAGCTTCGCCCGCTCGTGGAAGAGCTCTACGCAGGTTTCAAAGAAGGTGATCTGGTCATCGTTCTGGATGGCGGAACGAAGCAGGCCTTTGACTACTATACGAGGGATCGTCCGTTTGACTATCACATGCTGAATTCGAAGAACAAGAAGAAGGATGCCGTCGTTCGCTCAATCGAAAAACTGGCGGAAGGCCACGGGCGCGTCTGGATTCCCATCACGCGGCTTTCTCGCAGATTCAGCAATCGACTCTTCGAAATGCTTGCAGAAAAATGGCCTTCGTTGGTCGTGTTCGATCGATATGGTGCACGGCTGGCCAGATTTGATGAACGGCCTGAACTGCGACACTTGTCGGCATCCGAATTCGACGTGGTCGTACCGAATCGGGAGAATCAGGCGTCGAAGCTCAAGGATGGCGATCCCAAGTCTCGCTGGTCGTCGAAGGGCCCCAGGCAGGGCGGCTGGCATATCGACGTTCAACTCGCTCAGCCGACCGATGTCCGCATCATCACGCTGACGGCGCCGACCAATCCGAAAGATTGGAGTAGCGAATTGCATGTCTCGTATGAGCTTTCATCCGGAGACGGTTGGCATAGTGAAGGCGTTACCGTCTTCGAAGCGCCGCGCACGGTCTTTTACTTTGATCCGAGCGTCGGTCCTGTTCGAAGTGTGCGAATCGTCAACTTCGAGACCGTCGGGAAGTACCATTGGTCCATTCACGAACTGGACATCTGGACGACTGCCCAAGCGGACAATGCGACAACCAGATCAATGCCCTCTGACGATTGATTGAAGATGCCAGGTGCGTCGGCCGACGATTCAAACTCATCATCCGGCCGCGCCGGAGCCGCCGTTACTTCACGCGCCGAATCACACCGATTACGACGCCCTGAATATCCACGTTCTTGGAATAAATCGGTTCGTAGTTCGGATTCGACGGCTGCAAACGAATGCGCGTCTTCTCGCGATAGTAGCGCTTCAGCGTGACTTCGCCGTCGTCCAGATAGGCGACGACCATTTCGCCGTTGTAGGGCGTTTTTCGGCTCTCGATGACGACGTAATCGCCCTCGTCGATGTGATCGTCGATCATACTGTCGCCCTTCACTTCGAGAGCATAAACGCCATGCGGCGAATCAAACATTGCATCGAGATTGAGCACCTCGCGGTTTTCGATCGCCTCGATCGGCGCGCCTGCCGCGATACGGCCCTCCAGCGGAATGCAGCCCGGACGCTCATCGGGCAACTCCAGATGATCCGCCAACAGTAAAGAGCGAGCCTTGTGCTTCTCGCGGCGCAACAGGCCTCTTTCTTCCAGTGTCGTTAGATGCTCGAAGACGGTGACCTTGGAGATGCCCAGCTCTTCCGCGATCTCGTCGTAAGTCGGGGAATAGCCATGCTTGTGCTGGTAGTCCCGGACGTAAGTCAGGATCTCGGTCTGACGTGGCGTGGCGGGCCGCGTCAGCTTCGGCTTGCGCGTTCGCGGACGGCCCGTCTTTGCGGCGGGCGGTTTGAACTCGCCAGTCTTCTTCGCGGCGGACTTGCTGGATTTCGGCGGCATCTACGGGCTCCTTCCGGTCGGGCCAGGCATGCCCGCCAAGACCGGCCGGCCCCAGCAGGAGCAGGGGAGCCGTGCCTCGGCGGACCGCCTCGGCCGCGTACTTGACCATCTCGCAGTCGGCAGCGGCAAGCGCCGATTGCGGGGAGGCGACATTGTCTGTCCACGAGTCGCGGACCCACGACGACAACATCGTATCGAGGCGGCGGCGAAGTCGAACAACACCTGTGCGAATTCGCTCTGCAAACGTCGGCGGATAAATCACGCCTGAACCGAATCGCGAAACGGCCACGTTCATCATGCCGGGGCTGAGTTCGGCATGGGCGGCGGGTTCGTTTTCTCGAATCGTCCAGGCCTGACGGAAGTCTCCGCCGGGACCTAACAGACACAGTGGCAATTCTCGGGCTGCGGGATTCATTCGCGTACTCACCTTCCTCGTTGAGGTTTCAGTTCCCCTCGGCGACTCAGTGAGGCCGCAGTCCGGCGTGACTGCCACTTCACTCTCAGGCTAGCCTAACAACGGCCGAACGTCAACCCGAACGTTAGGCGAATTCGGGGAATTTTAGGGACGGAGCTTGTTTGGTGTCTTGGCGATCTGTGAGCTGGCGATTGGGGCGTGCTCGGGCGCCATGCTTGCCCTTCTAGGCAAGCATGTGGAGGCGCGTGGACGTCGAGTTGGTGTGGCTCGGCGTGGGTGCCCCGTGAAAGCCCACATGCTCCCCTTTGAGGGGGAGCATGGCATCCCCGCGCAATTTCTCGCATGGCGTTGTGTCCTTCACCGTTTCGAAACCGAGTGCTCCGCTTACAATCCAAAGGCTTATCGATGACAGGTCGCCAGATGGCGAGTCGGCTTCCACGTGTTCGCCAGCTCGCCCGGCTTAGATATGAGGATGA
>JAJDEC010000606.1 GCA_029259995.1 Phycisphaerae bacterium | reverse complement strand
TTCGCATTGCCGCCGATTTCATCAACAAAGATCTGAACCGAACCATTCTATCCCGCCTATCGGAGGTCACTGCGGATGCATGAACCGCTGGGGATCAAGATCTCCGGAACCGGCCGCGCCGTGCCTGAGCGCGTCGTTCACAACCGGGAGTTTGAAGGTCGACTCGAAACGAATGATCAGTGGATTCGTGAGCGCACGGGCATTACCGAGCGTCGCTACGCCGATCTCGCCAAGGGCGAGACAACGGCGGGGCTCGCGGTGCAGGCCAGCCGAATCGCCATCGAAGATGCGGGCCTGACGCCGGACGACATCGACCTGATCATCGTCGCGACGATCACGCCGGAGGCGATCCTGCCTTCGACGGCGTGTTTCGTACAGCAGGCGCTGTGTTCGAAGCCTGTCCCGGCATACGACCTGGTCGCGGCATGCAGCGGTTTCGTCTATTCGTTGTTGACGGCCGGCGCAATGATCCAGACGGGGCGATACAAGAACGTCCTGGTGATCGGTTCCGAAGTGATGACGATTATTACGGACATGGAGGATCGCGCGACGGCGATTCTCTTCGGCGACGGCGCCGGCGCCGCCGTAATCTCCGCAACGCCGGACGGCGAAGATTCCGCATTGTTGCATTCAATCATGAGCGCTGAAGGCAGCGGAGACGCGATGCTCCATGTGCCGGCCGGTGGATCGCGTGTTCCGACGTCGCAGATGACACTGGATGAGCGTTTGCACTATGTGAAGATGAACGGGCGCGAAGTTTACAAGAAGGCCGTCAAGCGTAATCACGATCTCGTCGATCAGACGTTGTCCGAGACGGGCGTCGATCCGAACGATATCAAGCTGGTCATCCCGCATCAATCGAATCTACGGATCATCACATCGGCCCGCGAACGAATGGGGCTGCCGGAAGATCGCGTGTACATGAATATCGATCGTTTCGGCAACACGTCCGGGGCATCCATTCCGATTTGTCTGGACGAGTGCTTCAAGACGGGACGTGTGGAGCGCGGCGATCTACTGCTCTTGATTGCGTTCGGGGCAGGTTTTACGTGGGCATCGGCACTACTGCGAGTTTGAGTCCTACGACAGACAGCCTGGCGGCCTCGACGCGGCGCGCCGGAGCGGGAACGAGAATCAATCAACGTGAGCAAGACCGCCATCATATTTCCCGGACAGGGATCGCAGGTCGTCGGCATGGGCAAGGATTTCGCCAATGTCTCCGAGGCTGCGCGGAACGTCTATTCGGAAGCCAATCGAATTCTGGGCTGGGATCTGACAGGCCTTTGTTTTGAAGGTCCCGCAGATCGACTGAACGGAACAGATGTATCGCAGCCGGCGATCTTCGTCACGTCCGTCGCAATCTGGCATGCCTGCGTCGAACGCGGACTCGTGACCGACTGGGCGCCGAGCGCAATGGCGGGGCTGAGTCTGGGCGAATACACGGCCCTGCATCTCGCGGGCTGGTTCGAATTCGAGGCGGGCCTGCGGCTTGTGGCCGAGCGCGGTCGCCTGATGCAGTCTTCCGCCACGGCCTCCTCCGGCGGAATGGTTTCGATCATGGGCGTGGATGAGCCGATCGTGAATGCCATTTGTTCGGAGGCCGCAGAAGGCGAGGTTCTGGCGCCGGCCAACTTTAACTGCCCCGGCCAGATTGTAATCTCCGGCAGCAAAGAGGCTTGTGATCGCGCCGCCGCGATCGCCGACAGACACGGCGCTCGGGCGATTCCCCTCGTGGTTGCCGGGGCCTTCCATTCTCCCCTGATGCAGCCGGCCGTCGTGGGCCTGGAATCTGCGCTGCGGGAGACGGAAATCGTCAACGGCAAGCTGGGAGTGGTGTCGAATGTGTCGGCTGACTATCATGCAGATCCAGATTCGGTCCGAGGCCTTCTGCGAGAACAGGTGGCGAAACCGATCCGCTGGCAAGCGTCGATCGAACGATTGGTTGCAGAGGGCTATGATCGCTTTATCGAAGTCGGCCCAGGCCGCGTTCTGACGGGCCTCATGCGGAAGATCAACCGATCCGCGAAGGCGTTGAATTTCTCAACGGCTGCTGCACTGGAACAGGTTCCGGCGTAGTCAGGGATGGGTTGGATTTTTTTTGATGCGCAGCCGATGGGTGCGGGCTGACAAAATCACAGAGACGTTCGAGGAGGCTTGATGCCTGAATTCAGTGACAACGTGGCCATAGTGACGGGCGGATCGCGCGGCATCGGCCGTGAAATCTGCTTGAAGCTCGCTGCAGGCGGTGCAACGGTTCTCGCTTGCGCGCGTGACGCGGATCGACTGCGAGAGACTGCGTCAACGGCCGCGGACCAGCAGTTGCCTGGGCGCATTGTGACTCACGCACTCGACGTTTCGTGCTCGAAGACTGTGGAAAAATGGGTGGACACGATGGCCGAAGAGTTCGGCCGCATCGACATCCTCGTGAACAACGCCGGCATCACTGCGGACGGTCTGGTCATGAACATGACCGACGAACAGTTCGACAGTGTGATTCAGACGAATCTGAAGGCGGTCTTCCTGCTGACCCGGGAAGTCGGCAAGATCATGGTTCGGGCTCGTCGCGGTCGGATCATCAATATCACGAGCGTATCGGGCATCATGGGGAATCCGGGCCAGGCGAATTACGCAGCCAGCAAGGCGGGCGTCATCGGGCTGACGAAGTCGGTCGCAAAGGAACTCGCCAAACGAGGCGTGACGTGCAATGCCGTGGCGCCGGGGTTCATCAAGACGGACATGACGAGTGTTCTGTCCGACAAGGTGAAGGACGGCGTGCGTCCCTTGATTCCGTTGCAGCGATTTGGCGAACCGGAGGAAGTGGCGGCTGTTGTCGCGTTTCTGGCTTCCTCGGAGGCCAGTTATATCAATGGGCAAGTTGTCGTCGTGGACGGCGGCCTGCATATGTAACAGGTCGTCGACAATCGACGGCCGGGTGAAGCCTGCGAAGGCATCGCGATCGGGCGAACAGTCTGCTTCGCCCACTTCAATGAGAGACCAGATGATGGAGAATAAAGTAGTGGCGCTGTCAAAGGAAGAGATTCGGGAAAAGGTCGTAAAAATCGTCAGCGAGCAGATGGGAGTCGATGAGGGCGAAATCACTGACGACACGTCCTTTGTCAACGATCTCAACGCTGACTCGTTGGATACCGTCGAGCTGGTCATGGAATTCGAAGATCAGTTCGAATTGAGCATCCCCGACGAAGAAGCGGAGAAGATCCAGACTGTCGGCGACGCCGTCGAGTACATTCACAAGCACCAGGGCAACAAGAGCGAGTAAGTCGGCACTTTGCCGACATCGCTCTGCTCGTTTAGGGCATAACCAGCATGTCTGAACGGCGACGCGTCGTGATTACAGGAATGGGGCTCGTCAGCCCGCTTGGCCATCAGGTTGACGAATTCTGGGAACGTCTGATCGCATCGGAATCGGGCATCAAGCCGATCGAGCGGTTCGACGTCACGGAATTTGACGTCAAGTTCGGCGGTGAGTGCACTGACTTTTCGCCGGAGCCGATCGTCGACAAGCGAAACGCCAAGCGACTGGACCGGTTCGCGCAGATGGCGATTGTGGCGGCGCACAGCGCATGGGCGCAAAGCGGTCTCGCCAACGGCGGCATCCCGGATCCGAGTCGATTCGGCGTGATCACGGGAACGGGCATCGGCGGCATCGCGGAACTCGAGGATCAGCACAAGCGGCTTCTGGAAAAGGGACCGAGCAAAGTCTCTGCGTTCACGATTCCGAAGCTGATGAGCAATGCCGCCAGCGGAAACATCTCCATCATGCTCGGCGCGTGCGGTCCCAGCACGGCCGTCGGCACAGCCTGCGCTTCTGCAACCAATGCGATGGGCGACGCGATGCACGCCATTCGCCGGGGCGATGTCGACGTCGTGATTTCGGGCGGGTCAGAGGCGGCCTTGACGCCGCTGGGCATGTCGGCGTTTGCTTCGATGAAAGCGCTTTCCACGCGGAACGACGATCCGACGCGCGCATCCAGGCCCTTTGATAAGAATCGAGACGGATTTGTGATGGGTGAGGGCGCCGGGATGGTCGTGCTCGAGGAATACGAGCATGCGAAACGGCGCGGCGCGAACATCCTGATCGAACTGATCGGATTCGGTACCAGTGCCGACGCCTATCACATCACTCAACCGCAGGAACAAGGCACGGGTGCAGCAGCCGCGATGCGAGCGGCACTGACAGATGCGCAGATAAATCCGGAGCAGGTCGACTATATCAACGCCCACGGCACGAGCACTCCGCTCGGCGACATCGCGGAAACGCTTGCCATCAAAAAGGTATTCGGGGACCACGCCAAGAAGGTTGCGATCAGCAGCACGAAATCCGCCGTCGGCCACTTGCTGGGAGCGAGCGGCGGCGTCGAACTCGTCGCATCGATTCAGGCGGTTCGTAATGGCGTGATTCCGCCGACGATCAATCTCGAGGATCCGGACGACGCATGTGATCTTAACTATACGCCGCTGACGGCGCAGGACGCACGCGTGGACATCGCGCTCAGCAACTCCTTTGGCTTCGGCGGACACAACGCCTGCGTCATCGTTGGACGACTGAAGTAGCCTCTCAGAACAAAGAAGTACGACTCGCAGGACGACTCGATCGGAATTCGATCGGTCGTCCTTTTTCGTGCGCAGGTGCGGAATTCGCCGACTGACTCGGCGTTTTTTGCCGGGGGGCCGACCGCACGTCTCGATCCTTCAAGTCCGACGCATTTCGGGCCGATAAAACCCGACAGGGCAAAGGCTTCGACGAAGTTCACCGTCGGGGCTTCCCGATCGCCATCATCACGAACCAAGGACGGATTCGGCTGAATGTTTTCGCAAGATGATATCGACGCCGTCCTGCGTGACGCGCAACAGGCGGTCGATGATCTCGCGCAGGATGTTGGCGGCCTCAAGCCCGGTTCCGGCGCCGGCCCTGTTGCGTCAGCGCAGCCAGGAACGGCCATTGCAGACCCGCCGACGCATCGCCCCTCTGCACCCTTCAAAGTTGGTGCCGGCGTTCAACGCATTCTGAGACTCAAAGTGCCACTGATTGTGCGGCTCGCGCGGCGCAGCATGAAAGTCGCATCGATCATCAAAATGGGCCCCGGTACGATTCTCGAGTTCGATCGCATGGTGGATGAAGAGCTCGATCTGATGATCAACAACTGCAAGATCGGCGCGGGGGTTGCCGTGAAAGTGAACGAACATTTCGGCATCCGCATCACCAAGATCGACACGGTACAGGAACGGATCGATTCGCTGGGATCACGTTAGCGCCGGTTCCAATCCGTCACGGAAGTGAAACCCACCGGCCGGCGCGAAGGGTATCCGGATTTCGTCAGGCGAGCCTCTCCCGACACAGCGGATTGCACCCCGCATGCCCGCCATTCCGCAACTACTTCTCGGCTGCAGAGTTACGAGTCGTACGGACAGCATGCACTGATACCCCCGGCTCGGGCCATCGGCGGTGAATCCCGACAGGATTGCTCCGCAACTGGTGCGTTCGTCGTCGGCGCGCTATCTTCATGTTATCAGGGTAGCCTGATTGCGCGTCGAGGATGTGCATCCGAGTCGTATAGCATCCGATGACATCCGCGCACCACGATTTGCGTCCTCGCCTTTTTTGCCAGGAGGCTTGTCATGTCATTCGTCGCACTCTTCACGTATCTGCCGCGGTTGTTCGGATTCCTGTTGACCTATCCGATTCGGGTCATCTTCGGCGTGGATTTCGACTGGGGAATTCGTTAGCCAACGATTGCCCGCTGTCGACACGTTCGCACGGTTTTCTGCCGGGCGTCATGTTTCTTAAGCGCGTGACTTCTGGCGAAGATCGAAGCGCTTTGTTGTCCGCCGCGTGAAATGGGCGCTGCCCACGGACGTGCTTCGCGCTTTCAACGAAGAAAGCCACGTGCGCGCTGAAGCTGCGCGCACGCGGCATGTAAATTGATCGTGCTGTTGCAGACTACATCTTCTCGAACTGCAGCATGATTGCCGAGTTGTCGCCGTTGCCGGACTGGGCCGCGATGTCAATCTTGTAGCTGCCGACTGTCTTCGTGCCAGCGCTCGTTTCGACCGTGTTCACCAGAATCTCTTTCGGAATCGTCACCGTGTACGTGTTGTCGGACGAGAGTGTGAGATCGCTGGCGGCGACTTCGAAGTTCTTGTTCTGTGCATTGAAGCCGGAGATCGCCGTCGGAAACGTCGCGTCGGTATCGATGTCGCCGTTCAGCTGTTGCCCCGTACCGGCTTCGTTGTAGAAGATCTCGAACGCATAGCCAAAGCCCGTCAGATAGGCGCCCGTTTCGTCCTTGGGCGGTTCGAATTCAAGCACGAGGTCCTTTGTGCCGTCGAAATCGATCGGCTGCGTTCCGTCAAACGTCGTCAATGCCCCGGTCTCGCCATGCTTCACAAGGCGTGGAATCGTCTTGAAGACGTAGTTGATCATTCGAGAGAAGATTCCCGTCGTTCCGTCGCTGAATGTGACTTCGACCGTGAAGATATCGCCGGCATTGATCAGCGCGTTCGGGATGACGAACGCCTGAAATCGATCGCCTGCATCTTCAAACGCGTACGACAGATCCGACCACGACGTCGCCATAAGACCTGAGCCCGTGTCGCGCATGACTTCCGTGTCGGCCATGTAGCTCGGCGCCGGGGCCGTCAGTGCGCGAACGGCCGTCATCGTTTTCGTGGCGCCAGCCTCGGGCAGCACTTCACACGTGATGATCGTATCCGTCATCAACGCGGTCTCCACGACGGTCGTCGTGCCGTCGTAATAGGTGCTTGCCTTTTCATTTCCGATCTTCAAGTTCATGAAGAAGCTCAGACGTACGTCGCTGAGACCCATCGGGCCGCTGGCCGGTCCGTCGTCGAGTTCGTCGATGATGCCGTCGCCGTCGTTGTCGGCGTCGAAGACATCGATCAGTCCGTCGCGATCGCGATCGCATGCCTGCCGCGGATCGTCAGTCGCCGTGCCCTGGGCGTCGTCGCCCTTACCGATGGAGCTCACTCCGATCGGTACGCCATTGGCATCGAGACGTGTCAGCACATCCGTGGCGGCCAGCTCGGCGGCGTCGGCGGCAGTCCCCGGCGTGATCGGCGTCATGACGGGATTGTCGGGCATCTGAATGGCGCCAAGTGATGCGCTGCGCGACAGGTCGAGGCCCAGCATTCCCTGTCCGTCGGAATCGCCGAATTTGACGGGCCCGGCTGCGCGACCGTCGGGGCCGACAATCGTGACGAGAAAGAGATTGCCGGACTCTGTCATGGGGACCGCGACGTCGAAGGCGCCGGCGTCGTCGGTCGAGTCCAGGTAGACGACGCCCGTGGACGCGCTTTGCGCGACAACTGTATACATTCCGCTGGACGCCTGCGCGCTGCCGTTCAGCTTGGCACTGCTGGCCGATTGCAGAATGCTTCCGCTGAGCGAAAGGCTCGACTCAAGGCCGGTCAGCGATGTGTTGAAAACATCGCACGCCGCAATTGCGAGACCACTCGCCACGATGGACACACTGAGAAAAACTCGCCGATACATTCCGTCCCCTCCCCCTGGTTGACAGATCGTTCAATGAAGTGACTTGCGACGTATCGGCTTGAATTGCGCCTGAGTGAATGCCAAGCCTTCATGCGGCGCGCTATCGGGACGTTCGCCGTCTATCTCGCCTGCTTCAGGGCACTTTGATTTTTCGGCCTTCGGGGAAAGACGGTTTGTCATTCGTATCTTTGAACGCGAATCGGACGTTGCCGATGGCCGGGCCTTTGCGCGCAAATAAGAGGATCTTCACGCATTTGAGTGGAGTCGAGCAGGCGGCCGGGCTGCGTCCAGACAGGGACGCGATGAAAATAGCCCGCCCCTTTCCAAGGGCGGGAAAGCAATGGACACTGAGTGATTATGCCGTCC
>JAJDEC010000605.1 GCA_029259995.1 Phycisphaerae bacterium | reverse complement strand
TCCTCGACAATCGCGAGCATATGCGAGTCCTTCCCACACAAGGGACAATCAAAGTATGCTTCACCTTCCATGCAGCCATGTTCCGGCCGCCCCCCATTTTGTGGCGCTTTGCGCGGGACCCATTCGATCCGGTCGCCAATTCGATAATAGTAAATCGCCTTGTGACCAAAATACAAGAAAACGTCGAAGTTACGTGACTGCCTACACCGTGGACAGGCGAACTCGCAGGTTAACACGTTGAACGATCCCATTCACTGCACCTGCCAACTGCTATCTCGTATGGTGTCATTATTCAGCCGGCACCGATTCTGGCCGCGCCAGTACCGAATTCCAAGTGATTTCACAGATGGTGCGCCGGGCTACAATCTCATCTCATGTTCTCGAATCCCTGGAATCTACTTGTGCTCGCGCTCGCCGGTTGGCTGAACCGCGAGCAGGCGGCTGTCGTCGATTACCTCCGTGAAGAAAACCGCGTCCTTCGCGAACTGCTTCCGGGCAAGTGAATTCGATTAAACGACGACCAGCGGCGGCGGCTCGCCGTCAAGGGCAAGGCACTCGGGCGGCGGCTTCTGGACACCTGTTGCGGCATCGTCACGCCGGACACCATTCTTCGTTGGCATCGCAAACTTGTCGCCGCCAAGTATGACGGCAGCGCGAATCGGGGACCTGGACGGCCGCGCGTTGATTCCGAGATCTGCGATCTTGTCGTCCGCATGGCCACCGAGAATCGGTCCTGGGGATACCGACGCATCCAAGGGGCACTGTCCAACCTCGGCCACGACGTCTCTGAATCCACGGCGCGGCGCATTCTCAAGGACCACGGCATCGAGCCGGCGCCGGAGCGATCCCGTAAAACGACGTGGAACGAGTTCCTCCGCACCCATTGGGACTCACTGGCTGCAGCAGACTTCTTCACGGTCGAAGTCTGGTCTTCCTCAGGGCTTGTTCGATATGCCGTCTTCTTCGTCATCGAACTCTCGAGCCGGCGCGTCGAGATTGCCGGCATCGCGCCCAATCCAAACGGCCTCTGGATGGTTCAAGTTGCCCGCAATCTGACGGATGGCATTGATGGCTTCCTTCGGGACAAGCGTTACCTCATCCATGACCGCGATCCGCTATACACCGCAGAATTCCGGTCAACGCTGAAATCCGCAGATGTACGCTCTCTGAAGCTGCCTGCGAAAAGCCCGAATCTGAATGCCAACGCGGAGCGGTTTGTACGATCGATCAAATCAGAGTGTCTTGATCGGATGATCTTCTTCGGCGTGAAGCACCTTCGCGTCGCGATCTCGCAGTTCATCGAGCATTATCACCGAGAACGGAATCATCAAGGCATCGGCAACGCATTGATTGAACATCCTCCTGCGAGCCCCAGCAACAGCGTCGCGACCGTCGCATGTCGATCGCGCCTCGGTGGATTGCTCAAGTTCTATCATCGCGCTGTGGCGTGATGCCATCGCTACACAGCTTTAACCAACGGACCCTTGCGAAATTGCTCGATGCTGCCCAACCTTGCATCGCCACGCCCACTTCCGTCGCATCACCCCCACGCGCCCCGCGCCACAGCGATCCCGGCGCGAAACAGGCTATCGACCGCCATCGGCACCTCACTGCGACCGCGTTCGAGTATTGAAACCACACGGGCAGGAGACAACGAATCGAATGATCCGCCGTTGGCTATTCCCAAACCGCCGGAATGATCTGTCGCCGAGCCGTGCGAACGCTTGGATGACTCGCATCAATTGCCTCCGCCTTGCTTAACGCCTTTCGGGCTGTCTCGAATTGGCCGGTATGGTGAAGACACAAAGCCAATCGCGCTCGCAGGTCCGCGTCGCGCGGGCTCAGCGAGATAGCCGATGTCCATGCCTTCGCGGCATCTGCGTAATCGCCATTCGACATCAGCGCCTGAGCGAAGTTGATCCAATTGGCGACGTCGTCGGGCCGTTGTTCAAGCAATGGCTTTAGGAGCGAGATCGAACGGCCGTATTTTCGTTGCGCCAATTCGATGGCGGCCAGATTGCTCGACGCCTGAAACTCGCCGGGGCGAAGACGCAGTGATTCGAGATACTCGCGTCGGGCTTCTGCGAAATTTCCGCGAGCCTGTGCTACCAGGCCCATGTGATATCGCGCCCGAAAATCGTCGGGGCGCCGATTCGCCGCCGCCTCGAACAAGCGCGCGGATTCACTCAGTCGACCTTGGTAATACTCCGCTAGACCGAGGTTTGTTTCGAGGACGAAATCCGGGCAATACGCGGCAAGCGTCTTATCGTTCCTGAGATCGAGCGCTTTCTTGAAGGCGGCGGCGGCGCTCTCATAATCGCCCTTTTCCAGATCGATGTTTCCGAGGGCAATGTGCCCTTCAACATAATCCGGATCGAGTGTGACGGCGCGATTGAACAGAATCGAATCGTTTTTCCAATAACGGTTCGACAAGACTGTGGCTACGCCAGCCCATATTGCGAAAGCCGCAGCGGCACTGATCGACACGATGCGAAATCGTTGACGACCCGACCACGAGAAAGCAATGGACCACGCGGCGAAAATCAATCCCCACGACGCCGGATACAGATAGCGTTCGGCGCGAACGTGAAACAACGCGACGATGCCCGATGCCGGGAGCATCCAGATCAGGAACCACAACACTCCCTTTGTCGCCGAATGACGACGATATTTCGTGATGCAACCCACGACAACTCCCGTCGCGGCGAGTACGGTCAATAATAAGGAGATGCTGAATGAATCTCGCAATCGCCACGCGTCGGACAAAACCGGTTCGCTCGGCAGCGCGATCAGACTCCAATATTGCGACTGAAGCGAAAGAAAAGTTGCCGCCTTACCAACACCATTTACGGGTAATTCCGGCGAATTCAGTCCCAACCCGCCAAGTACGACGTATCGATAAGCGAATACGGCAATGACGACTGCGATCATCAGACCGGCACCCGCCAATCCCAAGAAACTCTCTCGTCGCCTACCACGATGCCAATACAAAACGGAATAACAGGTCGCCACGAATGGAACGACCGCCGCCAATTCCTTGAAACCCAACGCCGTCGCTGTAAACAGCGCCGATAGCACCACGGACAACCAATCGCGCCACTCCCCGCAATTCTGCGTGCGATCGATTCTTAGCAGATTTGCATGACAGAGTAATGCGGCGATGCCGAATACGGCGCACAGAACATCCTTGCGCCCGCTGATCCATACGACCGACGTGACGCCGAGTGGATGGACGGCGAACACAAGAGCCGCCCAGAACGCCGGCCCCCAACGCCCGGCGTCCGGCTCTGACCAGCGCCGTCCGAGCAGATAGAGAAGCCAGACGACGACGATATGCCAGAGAATGTTTTCCGCGTGGTACCACCATGTGCATTCGACGAACAGGGCGTGGTCCAGCGTTAGATTCAGCGCGTAAAGCGGACGCCAATACCCGCCTTCGGAATCGGCGGATCGATAACCACGATGAACATAATCGGTAAGCGATCGCGTCAGAAGTTTCGAAAGATCCCCGTGCGCGGTCAGGCGATAGCCGCCGTCTACGATTTCGACTCGATCCAGCCAGACGAATTCGCCGTCAAGCGCGTTGGCATAGACAAGAATCGTCGGCAATGCGAGCGCAGCGAATATCAGGATTGACATTCGTCGCGATTTGACCAGTCGGCGGAGCATACGTCAGCGGACGATATCGTAGAATCGTCCGCAATGCGACTTCGAGGGGACTTCTGAAAGCAACCGAACGGGCTTACTCGGAAGATGCACCATTCGATTTCGGTCCGCGCCATTGACCGTTACGAATCGCCTCGGCCCGGCCGCGCCTCAGAATTTCGTAGCGTTCGATCAGATCGTCGGCGTCGGCGACAAGTACATATCGCGGATCGCCTCGAACCTGTCGGATCGTGCGGATCGCCGCCGGCCAGTCGGGCGGACGGGCATTGGATTTGGAAATCTCCAGTTCACCAGCCGCATAAAGGTGTGCCAGACTGGCGCGAGCATAAAGGGCGTAAGTCGTGTCCGGATAGTTCGCAACGATTTGCTGAACGAACGGCATGAATCCCCACTCGTCGATCGTCGATTCCAGCATGCGTGGCGACGCGATGAGCCACGGCTCACGCCGTTTTTCGATCGCAGCCAAGGCCGCCGCCGCTTCGCCAGTCGGGGCGGGCACATCAATCTTGAGTACGTTCGATTCGATGAATGATTCGGGATTCAATTGCGGCTTGCCATCGGGACCGGCCTCCACCGCCATGAGCCTCGCGCGGAGAGTTAACTGACCTTCTTTGACAATCAAACGCGGAAGACGAATGTCCCAGTCGTAGCTGACCGGAACCTTGGCGACCAGCGTTCTTCCGGGATCGAGGCGCATGATTTCCGGCGCGGGTGAATGGGCGTTTTCATGACAAACGTGCGGGCTGGGAACGACCGAACCAATTTCTCGCCATCCGGTAGCATCGGGCACAGCTCGATAGTCGAGCGCGACCGTGTAGTTGTCGTGATACCGTTCACTGAAAACAGGATGAGGCACTTCAATCGACCTAGCGCCGACATTCTTTATCCGCACTTCAATCAGAATCGGCAAGCGCGGCAGCACCGGTGCCTCGTCCAACAGTGCGATATCGAATTCGACATGTTCAAGTGCGGCTGCACCGTTCAAGGCAGGCGTCGCATTGGCGTCGACACCAAACCCACTTACCAGCATCGCCATTGCGAACGTGATCGATGATAATCTCATGATTCGTCTCCTGAGTTCTTGAGTCGAATGCCGGCGACGGGTGCCGGATAATTATCCGAATTCCTTAAGTTTCGTTATCAACTACCGAGGCTGGTTCAATCCGCGCAGTTGATTCAGGTGCGCTGGAATGAAGAGTTGATTCGCCCCCGGATTGGCCTGCGCCGATCCATTCATGATGCCATTACTTGCGTAATTGTTCATTCCCGGCATTGCGCCGTGGTTGAGCCGCATCTGGTGACCCACTTCGTGAACGACAATTCGATCTTCCAGAGCATTCCTTCCGCCGCCGGCGGTCGGTCCACGTTCGCGAATCGCCTCCATGTAGACATGAGTGCCAAAACCACCGCCTACGCCCAGCGATCCGCCGGTCGCTCCTTCCGTATTGTCATCCATGTCCCGCTGCAAATTTCGGAATGAATCTTGCCAGGACGAGAGTGTATAGACCACCCAGAAGCGGTTCGTGTTGTTGGCGCGCGAGTTCCAACTGAAGACGGCAGAAAACTCCGTGTTCAAAATGGCCGCCACGGTGCTGGTCTCATTCGCGGCAGCACCACCGCCATTAAACTTGGGGCGGATGTAGGCGGCCGAATACAGGTTTTGCGCGGCCATGTCCGAATCCTGCATCAACGTAAATCGATTCGCAGCCGGTGGCCCGGCAGCGTCGTCGTCGGCCAAGTTGATCATGATGACCGGATCGGCCGTCACCGTCACCGTGGAATTGGCCAGATTCACGGCAGCGATAGTCATATTGACGCCCGCGACGTTGATGTTTCCGCCATTGTGACCGGCCAAGAGCGCGCCACCTCCGACATTGATCGTGAAAACTCGCCCTGCAAGAGCGATTACGTTCCCAGTCGCATTGACAAGCGGAACTTTTGACACGGTCGCCGGAATGCTGATGCCCGCATTTCGCCGAACGGATGCCATCCCGTTGCCATCGAGATTTGCGGTGGCGACCATGTTGGTTCCAACCTGAACCGTGCCACCCTGGAATCGCCCCGAACCTCCGGCGCCGAGGAGCGATGTGTTGTCCATCGTGTCTCCGGCGCCGTTACCGTTGGTGTCCATCATGATGGGAATATTTGCCGTGACGTTGATGCGTTGGGCAGTGGCGGCGTTCCCGGTAATCGAAACGATCTGCCGTATCAGGGTATTTGCCTGAATATTCGGGGCCGCCGGGAACGCGCCCATCCGGTCACGCTCGACATGCAGGCGTCGCCAGACGGTCAACACGTTACTCGCATATTTATCCGCTTCGCGCACTTCCTTTGCGGCGGCGTTGCCGCCGACTTTCGGGTTAACTATGCGCTGTTTGTCGGCGTTGGCGGCACCAAGCGTCGATTCCTTGTTTTCGAGGTCTTTGAGTGCATCTTTGTCGCCGTTGCCGACAACGCGGAAATTATCACCGGGCTGCATCGTCACTCGGAATCGGAAGGTCTCGTCTTTAGCGTCGAACTCCTGTTCCTTGATGCCGGCGGCGTCCTCGTCGCTGGTGCCGTCGGCTTTGATAAACTGTCCGCGGCGCGCCGGGGCGGTACCACGATTGTCCTCTTCAGTCGCTTCGTTATCGACCGGCATCATATTGGCGGTCGGATCGTCTACGTCGAATGAACGGAAGAAGATCTTCACCGGCTGACCGGCAAGCGGCGCGACGCTGAGCGTCACCTTAACATCCACCTGATCGCGGGGATTGGCCTCAAGCATCGGCGGTGCGCCAGCGATGCGGGCGTCGGGGAAGACACGCAATGATCCGGGACTCAGACCGGCAGGATAATTCGGATCGGCGTCCAGCACGTTGGTATCGGTTTCGCTGTTCATGCGCCCGACCCATTCGATCTTTTCAATTCCGATGAGCGTGACGGCGACTTCGTCGACCTGTTCGGGTTTCCTATCGAATGTCAGCCGCAGCTTGCTCTGTCGCTGCGTCGTGTGCGGCAAAATCCCCTCGATCCAAAGGTCTTTTTCGAGCCAACCATCGCGTTCGATCAGATCTCCCGGAACCGGAATGTCGGTTCCCAGCGTGTACTCATCTTTCTTGTTCTTCTTCTTCCAGACCTTGATAGAACCGGCGCCCTCGAATGCGCTCAGTTTCAGATTCCCGCACATCGCCGGCAGACCTTTGGGCTTGATGCGCAGGCGGACCTTACACATCTCGTCTTCGCCGGGCACGTCGTTGTCCGGCATCGCCCCGCCGTTTTCCCAGCGCGTGTCCTGATCGTCGTTGTCGAGGTTTACGAATGTAACGGCCCCCTTCGTCAATTCGTCGGCGTCGGAGATCGCGGATTCGGCGCTGTCCATCACCTTGGGCTTATGGATCTTCATATCGATCCCAATGACGGTGAGCTTGGAATCGGAAAAGGAGCGATCGCCATCTCCGTCGACATGTTTCCGGCTGATATCGACGTCGTCTACCGGCTTCGAGTCGTGAGTCGCCGTCATCGGGTAGGTCGCCCCGGTGTTCATTGCGGGCGTGACGTCGCCCTCACCGTTCATTATCCGCGTCCAAACCGAGTTCGCCGGGGCACCAGCGCAGGTCAGTGTTCTCGTTTCGCGATTCGTACGCTGCTCATCGGAGATTCCGAGATAATCGGCCCCTTTGATTGGACAACTCTTCACTTCGTCGGTCGCGGGGCCTGGGCAACAGGGATGATTCTCGTCGCCGCCGCATGTCAGCACGGTCGTTTGAATCACGTCATCCAGGCCGAGCGCCGCCGTGACTTCGAGCGACATTACGGTCGGACAGAACGGATACGTTTGTTCCGCCAGAACCACGCCGGTCGTCAGGTTGACGATTCGAATTTGTTCGATGCCGCATTCAGGACTGGACCAACTCGCGTTGATCTTGTGGTCCTTTGGATTCTCGACCGAACACAATTCCGGTGAGGGAATCTCGGTCACCGAAATAACGCCCTCGGGGTTCTTGATCGGCGCAGTCCCGCCGCCGACTAGCAGGTCGTCAACGAAGAATTGCAGATCGGCGATGTCTACCAATCCGCTTTCGTCGTAATCGCCGCATTCGCAACTGCCCAGCGACGTAGCACCTTCGACGAAACAATCGACGAATACCTGGATGTCCGAACCATCTTTGAAGCAGCTCGTGTCGAGATCGCCAAACACAGTGCTGCACGGCGACAGGCAGGTCGAGCCGCTGCACAAGCTGCCGTCGCCCTGGTATTCACCGTCCAGATTGACGCAAACGGATTCTGTCAGATCGTCCTGACAATCATCATTGGGCAGACAGCAGGCGCCGATCGGCTCATCACAAGCGTCCGACTGACATGTGGTTCCATCACCGAGGTATTCGCCCGAGCACTCAATCGGATCGACATCCGAGCAGGTTCCGTCGCTTTCGCAGCAAGCGCCAACCGTGCAATCGACACTGAGACAGTCGGAGAAGTTACCCGCATAAACG
>JAJDEC010000604.1 GCA_029259995.1 Phycisphaerae bacterium | reverse complement strand
AACGAAGTAATGGACATCGAGTCCAGCGGCTTGTGCATGAACACGGCTGCAAACGTTCCGAGGCCGAGCAGCATTCCGCCGGCCTCCGCCGCATGCTCGTCGGAAACGCTGGCGGCAAGCGCGATCCCGTCAAAGACCGAGTGAATCGACATGCCCAGGGCGATTCCGATCCAGTTGTGGCGCTGTCGTTCCGGATGATGATGGTCCGCGTGTCCCGTATCCACAATTTCGTGACTGTGGCCAGGGTCAGGAACGTGTTGATGTCCGTGCAAGGTTCGCGTGACGAGAAACATTGAGAGAAGACCGATCATCATCCACCAAAGTGCGCGATCGAGCGGTCCCGCCGTAGCGACGGCATGGGGAAGTAAGTGAAACAGGCCGATGCCGAGGATGACGCCGGCAACGAGGGCCATGGCGAGATTCATGCCCCGATGTGTCATCTTGAGTTTCGACGGCAGGACGCCACCGAACAGGGACGCGGCCATCACGAGGACACAATAGCATGCGAGCACGACAAAAGGCGTCATAAGGGAAGATCCGCACGGACGCGTGGGCAAGTCGCGGCCAATCGTGATACATTGTAGTACGACGTGTCGCGAATGTAACCCGGATTGCGGGTTTCACAAGTGATCAGCCTGCTTTGGCGGATTTTTCGGACCCGATATCGGCCTTGGCCTTGGCGGTCGCCTTCTTGAGATGGGCATCTATGACGCGGCTCATCGTCGGAACGAGATCGGCCTTGAATCCGCGTTCGGAGTGCAGAATCTTACCGTCCGTTCCAATGACATACATCGTGGGAATGCCGCGGACCCGGTACGCGTTGGCCGCTGTGTCCCCGTTGAAGAGCTGCGGATAGGTAAACTTCTTCTCCTTGAGATAGCTCTTGGCCCGCGCGTCTCCTCCGCGTTCACGGCAATTCACGCTGTAGACCTTAACGGGCTTCTCTTTGTACTTGTCGTGCAGCTTTTGAAGATGCGGCATGGCCATTTTGCAGGGACCGCACCAGGATGCCCAGAAATCGATGACGACGACCTGGCCGCGAAGCGACTTGAGGCTGACATCCTTGCCGTCCAGATCCTTCAAGGTCCAGTCCGGCGCCGCCGAACCGTTCGTCAGAAGGCCCGAGGCCCCTGGAGCGCGGGGCGTCATCTTGACGAAGGGCTGCACGCGATAGCCGCCGGGCTTCGCGATTGAAAACGAATCGCCGCCGATCTCCGGATCGATTGCGACATTTCGAACGACAAATATTTCAGATGGAACATTCAGCTGTCGTGTACGCCTGGATGCGATGGTTAACTGCGGCGTAATCACACTCCGAACGATCAGGTCTTTCTCTCCGACGCAAATCCGGGCTTTCTTGGTTTCGGCCGCGTCATAGGTCACATCGATGATGTGGCACGGTACACCGGCAACCTCCATTGTGTCGCCATATTCAAGCTTGTGTGCTTTGAGTTCCTTGTCGAAGGAATCCGGCGTCATGAAGAATGGCGGCAGGAGTCGAATTCGCTCCTGCGGATTCGCGTCGTCGTCTTTGCCCATCATATAAATGCGACGCGTATCGTCGGCATAGGATGCATTCACGCCATTGGACGCAAAACGAAACGGCATCGGCTCGAGCCCCCGGGGCATCGTCTTTGCGCCGTCGATCCGGATTTTCGGGGCTTTTGGCGTATTGCCTTGCTGCAGGATAATCGTCGCATCCATGACGGGCAGCGATTTTGACAGGGGGCCGTCGCCGAGAAAGCTCGCGTCGAAAGAGAGCGACTTGAGGCTCTGCGATACTTTCTGCGCTTTCGTGAGGATCGCCTTTGCCTTCTCGGAGTCCGCCCGAACGGTCCCGCCGGCCGCCAACAACATGCACGTACTCAGGACGTATGCCATACGTATCATCGCCAAGCTCCTGATTAAGCTGGTACCAAAGGCAAGCAGCACAAACACGACACACGGTCGATTCATTGCGCATGCCTGAATACGGGGCGCACAGATACCCCATGACAGTTTAAGTGCCGAACCTCAGATTATAGCAAATATCCGGGCCGCAGTCGGCGCGTTCGACATGGGTCACACCGATAAGATCGTCCATGGATTGAGGCCCCTCCCCCGCAAGCGGCCCGAGGGCGTCACGTCCGCCGATCAGGCGAGGGGCTACGTAGATCTCTGCGGCATCCGCCAGCGTTTGATCGAGAAAGGCCCCCAGTACGCGAGCCCCGCCCTCGACCATGACATTCGTCATGCCGCGCTCGTGCAGCATTTTTAGAAGCATCCTGAGATCAATGCCGCCGGCAACTTCAGGCAGGAGCAGGACTTCGGCCCCGGCCCGCTCAAGAGCGACCTCCGGCCGCCTCCACTGAACGCGCTTGGCGCATCCGACAATCATCGTCGGCGCCTGAAGGGCGGATTGGACCAACTTCGAATTCAAGGGAATCCGCAACTCCGAATCCAGGACAATCCTCGTCGCAATGCGTTTCGGCTTCACGAATCGCGCCGTCAACTCCGGATCATCGGCCAGGACGGTTCCGATTCCGACAATGATCGCATCCACGCGGGCTCGCATCGCATGTGCGCGCTTTCGACTTTCCCTGGACGTGATCCACTTGGAGTCACCGGTTCGCGTCGCGATTTTCCCGTCCAGCGACTGGGCCCATTTGAGTGTGACGTAGGGGCGCTTTTTCTGATGAAACGTCACAAACGGATCGATGAGCTGCCGCGCTTCCGCAGCAAGTAATCCCGTGCGGACCTCTATGCCGGCATTCCGCAATGCACGAAGTCCGCGACCCGCGACGAGTTCGTTCGGATCACGCACACCAATCACACATCGTTGAATCCGGGCGTCGATCAGGGCGTCTACACATGGCGGCGTTTTTCCATGATGGGCACACGGCTCCAGCGTGACATACGCCGTCGCGCCCGCCGCGGCGCGACCGGCGGCCTTCAGCGCACGTGCTTCCGCGTGCGGTCCGCCAAACTTCCGATGGAATCCTTCCGCAATCACACGACGCCCCTTTGCGAGGACGCAGCCGACCATTGGATTCGGTTCGACGAGCCCCCGGCCCTTTTCGGCCAATTCCAGGGCGCGTCGCATCATGCGCTCATCATGTTCCGTCCACTTCGCCACAGCGCGAGAGATACCATGCGCCCGAGCCGAGGTCAATCAAAACTCCACGATCGGTTCATGGCTGGATGACGCATCAGCCGGTATGAGCGGCCGTCTCGAATTGCCGATTTTCTCGAGAACGGGCCTCGCGCGACGCGTCGGGGACCGGCAGACGTCGTTCACTCGTCGCGGAATCAGATTTTCGGGCATCCGGGCCGGCATTCGCACTGTCGGCGGGCTTTTTCTTGTTGGGACGCTTCTTTTTCTTCGACATCGATTCGAGCCAGTCGATGCCCTCGCGGATATTTCCGTAGACGTCGCCGCGCCAGCCGTGTCCCCCGTCGTATCGATTGAATCGCACTTTCGCCTTCGCCGCGACTAAGTGATCACGCGCCGCTTCCGCCATTCGAAATGGGCAGACGCGATCGTCGGGCGAATGGTGGATGTAGAACAATCGCCCTTTTGCCCTCTCCAGATTCGGCAGTTGCTTTGGCTTGAATACGGACATGGCGATGAATGATCCGCGCACGGCGGTCTTCTCCTGCAACGCCGCCGCGTACGCTGCGGGACCGCTCGACGACCAGCTGAGCGTATAGACGCGCTTCCTGTTGACTTTGTGCCGATCCTTGACGTCCTTGATGACGCTTTCGATGAACGCCTCCGTCGTGAACTCCTGGTCCTCGACGCGAGATGCCTCGGTCGGCCAGACGATATTCTGATCGGCCTTCCATTTCACGGCGACCAGCTGCGCGACGAGGTATTCGTCGGGCAGCCCATTCTTGAATATGCGCTTCACAAATGGAAGGAAATCGCCGCTGCCGTTGCCGCCAGGCAGGACGACAAGCAGGCCGAAACCGGATTTGGGCGCACGAGCGGCATCCGTATCTCCGATGAGAAAATACTTCTTGTGCTTGTTGTCCTCGGCGTGCAATTCACTCGCGGGAACGTCGGCCACATCGTCCTGCGCAAGGACGACGGCACTGCCCGTCGCACCGATCCACAGCATCGACATCGCCCAGCCGAACATGACAAACAGGCGAGCTCGTTTCGAATCCATCGGCGCCTCCAGTGTTGATTGTCTTGACGATCACAAACCGACAGGTCGCGAGCGCGAGCGAGCCGGCGCACCCGCATCGGAATACCTGCTGGTATTGGGGGCATTCGTCGCAATATTCGGACAATCAATCCGATCGAAAACTGTCGCTCACTCTTCGATCGAGAGTTCGCGATAGCCGGTTTGTTCATCCGGCACACGCCGAAACGTGACGCCCGGCAATTCGCCAATCACGACTTCGGCCGTCGTTCGAACGATGCATCCATCGCCCATGTGGCCGCCCATGGTCATGCCCTTGTCGTCGGAAATCGTCAAATGAAGATGGGGACCGTCGGGGCTGATCGTGCCGACGAGAGAGACAATCTCAAGATCGCGGACGATTTCCGCGTAATCGGGTCTTCCGGCGAACCGGATGCGGGCCCGGGACAGGCTGCCGACTGCCGTCAGAACGCAGCCCGCCGATACATCGTTGCGTGCCGCGATTGCGGAAATCTCTGCGCGCAAGTCCACGCCTGGCGACAGGCGAATCGCGATCGGATTGATCGAACGGCTCGACACGCGATCCCTCGAGACTTGACCGCAACTGAATTGGAAACCGATCATCGCGAGGAACGCGCACAGTACGACCTGACATCTAATGTGTCCGTCGATTCGATGCATGCGCACAATCGCCGCCGACATCATCCACCACGTCGTTCACGAATCGGGAAGCCGATCGCATTGAACGACAGGCCGGGAACAACGCAGGGAAGCTACTTGAGCGAACGTCGGAGCAGATCGGCGAGTTGATCGCGGCATTGCTCCGAGATGACTCGCTTGATCGTTGTCGCGGAGGCATTGACGCGATGGACGCCGTCCTCCGTGACAAACTTCACATCAAGCTCGCGCAAGACATTCATTTCGCGAAAAGCTGTTCGCACCGAGATGCGAAATTTCTTCGCGACCTGCGGAACGGACATTCCACGCTTACTCGTCAACGCCGTCGCTATTTTGTAGAGACGACGAATGTGTACTTCGTTGAATTCGACAATGTGTGCCATAGTGACGTCATTATAGGAGAAAGCCGGGCGATTGACACTCGTCCATGGGTCATGTCGGGAATATTTTACGGTATCGCCGTCGGCCGCCATCAACCCGGCCAGATCCTCAAACGAACCCCAGATCGGCTCGCCTCATCAAGTGAGACTGTGTTCAGACTCAACGAACGGCGCGTGCGGCCATCCCGTGCAGCCGCCCACCTATTCGGCGCACTGCCGTTTTTCGAAATCGATGATCTTGTCCAGGCGGCGCTCGTGGCGGCCGCCTTCAAAATCCGTGTTCAGCCAGACTTCGACGATTCGCTCCATGAGGGCTTCGCCCACGAGGTCCGCCGGCAGACAAAGAACATTGGCGTTGTTATGTCGGCGCGACATTTCGGCCGTCAACTCATCGTGACAGACTGCCGCCCGGATTCCCTTGACTTTGTTCGCGGCAATACTCATGCCGATACCGGTTCCGCAGAAGAGAAGCCCCAATTCGCAATCGCCGCGCTGAATTGCCTCGCCGGCCGCCAGCGCTGCATCGGGGTAATCGCAAGACTTCACGGAATCCGCACCAAAATCGCTGACCGTACATCCGGCCTGTTCGAGCATCGCGATGACGCGCTTTTTCGCATCGTATCCTCGATGATCGCAACCCAACGCGATGCGCCGCTTCTTCATATTGCTACCTCTTCCAGCCGACGGGCCAGGGCCTTCTCAATTTGTCTGGTCACTTGTTCGTACTGCTCGACCGGTCCACCGACCGGGTCAGCGATATCGCCCTGCTCGTCCAGCAATTCGACGATTGCAGTCGATCCCTGCGAAGTCCCTCGAATCATATCCATGTGACTTCGCGTTAAGGCGAAAATATAGTCCGAACCCTGGATCAAGTCGCTGGTCAATCCCTGGGAACGATGCTGCGAAATGTCGATATCGCGTGCGGAACAGACTTCGACGGATTGGGGGGCGGCCGGGCCGCCTGCCCAGGCCGACGTGCCGGCGGACTGCACGATGATCCCCCGCGCCGCCAACTCGTCCGGGCGGCATCCCGCCCTTTCGGCGAGCAGCTTCTTACAAATCCCTTCCGCAATCGGGGATCTGCAGGTGTTTCCCGTGCAAACGAAGAGAATTCCCAGGCGCGCCAGCCGCTGGACGGTCCGATCGTCCAGAACGCCCTCCCTGACAACCTGGTATCCGTCGCCGTTCAGGCGGACAATCGTCGAACCCCGGCGATAACGCGTTTCACCGGAATTCAACACAAAATCAACGGCATCGAGGAATTCGGGCTTCATATCAGCGACATCGATCGGTGCCGAGTCTCCGCCGGCGTTAGCGCTGGACGCCACGATCGGAACGCCGGCCAGGTTGATCAAGGCCGTCGCAATATCATCCGCCGGATAGCGAACACCGACGCCGCTGGGCCCGAATATTGACGCGGCGCCTTCGTCACAGAGTTCCTGATAGACCGGTGCGGACTTGGGATCATCCACTGGAAAAATCAATGTCAATGGACCGGGCCATCCCTTTCGAACAAGCCGCTCGCCCACAGGACTCATTGTCGGCACAAATGCATTGACACGCTCGCGATGGCCCACGTGAACAGTAAACGGCTTATCGGCGTCTCGCTTCTTGATCTGACGCAATCGCCGAACGCCGTCCGCATTCGAGGCACTTGCAGCGACGCCGTAAACGGTCTCCGTCGGGAATGCGACAATCGCCCCATCCGACAGCGCCTTGGCAACGCGGAGCAGCGCCGGGGAATCGGTCTCGGCGACGGCAAGTTTGATGTGTTCTGCTGGCATGTAAACGCTTGACTCCGCGAGGATTATCAAAGTCGCGCCAACGACTGTCAAGAATTGCGAAATCGAATGCCGACGGGCATTGGTTCGACCGGCACGGGTATAATCAAAACCCATGCCGAGCATCTATCTGGACAACAACGCGACAACACGATTGGCGCCGGCCGCAGCAGAATCGATGCGCCGATACTTCAGCGACGATTTCGGCAACGCCGCAAGCGTTCACGCGATGGGGCAGTCAGCGCGACATGCCGTCGAGTCGGCACGAGAGGCGGTCGCATCGTTGATCGGCGCGCA
>JAJDEC010000603.1 GCA_029259995.1 Phycisphaerae bacterium | reverse complement strand
TGGCGGTGGCCTGGCCCCGCTGCCCTCGTGGGTCCGACGACTCGAACGAGTCGAACGTTGGGTTGTCGCGAAAGTGATCATTTATCACGCCAGACTCATCGTCCGAGAGGCCGCAGCGTGACGCTTCGTGCGCATTCTTCTTATGAGGCTGGGATTGCGACGAGCACTTTCCTGCGCATTGCCGTCCCTCCGGGATCCTTCGCGGCGCACAATCCAACTTCCAAAGCGAGATAAACCGTCGTCCCGCATATCCGTGAAGAACCTTTTTTCTGGGTGCGTCACGGAGAATCGGCGACTGAATGCGAGCGCCCGGAAATCAGAGCCTCGCTGTCTCAGCGTGGCTTTCTCGCGACATCTCATTGCATGTCAGACATCGCCGCGGGGCGCGTCGGCCCTGATTGGATACGCCCACCACAACGCTCAGTTCAGAAGGTTGCCGGAATCGGGCGTACCCAGCGCTCCGCGAATCATCGCGTGCCGTGAACTTTAGACACACCGAAATACATGAGGCCCGCCGCGACATGACATCGCGGCGGGCCTCACGCTTAGAGAGAATGGGAGTCGAGGTTCCTCTTTGGAATTCAGCGTCGGCGTCGCAGCAGCGCGATGCCGGCAAGTCCGAGAAGCGCCAGCGAGGCGGGCTCCGGAACCAGCACGGGATCGATCAGCTGACCGCGGATCTCGCCGCCCGTCTTGAACGTCGAGTGGATGTTGATATATGTCTGACCCGCCAGCACATCACTGATCCGCACCGCCGGAATGATGCCGTTGCCGCTGAATGAACCTGAAAACACGCCTGGATCAAACGTCAGACCAAACACGACGCCGGCGGGCGTTCCCGCAGGGGCGTAGCCGTGAATATGGGCGTTGGTCGACGTTCCGATCATGTCGGTAAAAGTTCCTGCGACCGTCATTTCGCCGGATACGTCATTGAACAGAACCGTCCCTGAACCAAAGGCTGGCGTCGCAACCGGCGGAACCTCTTGCAGACCGTCGAGCGACACATTGAATTGGTACAGATCCGCGCTCGCCAGCGAGACAGCGGACATCGTCAGGATCACTGAAAGCACAGAGATCAATCGTCGAGTCATTCCATCCTCCTTTTGGATGCCGGTCGATCGCGCGAATCGCGAGCGAGATTCCGGTCAGAACACGAACCCAGGCCGCCAGGAAAATGACGGCCCACGAATTCAAGTCACCTGTCTACCAATGTTGCTGAACGCGAGATTGATTGCGATGATTCGCTCCTTAAGAATAAGTCTTCCCTCGCACGCACCAGAATCGCGAAACGCAGTGTGAAATGCGAATGAATTTTCCGGATTCTGCAACGGCACCTGAGTCACAGAAACCGGTTCGGGCCGATCGCCGTCCGCGTCGTTCGCCGCCCAGCAGGTCAACCCGGACCACGCCCGAAAGCGGTCCCGTACGCGAGATCGATCGGCCGCCGAATCGCGGCATAGCCCGCCCGTATCACGATTAGAACTGTCCGAATTCGGCATCAGCCCCCCCGGCGTCGGCCGCAGGAGCCGTTTCGCTGAATTTCGGATTTCCATGGCCCCAAATCAATCCGTCCATCGCCTTGTGGATCGAACCCGCTTGAAGGCGGTCGCGAACCAATCAGCCATGGAGATCTGACGATGCAATTAACCAACGGAAACATCAGTACCTCACTCACAAATCTGGCCTTTCGTGTGTGCGCACTCACACTCATTTTTCTGGCGGCCGTTCTTGGCTGCGACACGGGCATGTCGGTCCCCGGCATGCCGAACGGGCCGGCGGATGGCGGCGTCAGCGGCGGCGAAGTCGCCGACTCGCTCGCGCAGCTCGGCGTGGACACGAATGAGACGGCTCGCGTCGACGACAGCGGCGACGCCCTGCCCGACGATTTCAGTCCGCTCGGTTCGACGCGTACCGCCGGACAGACGGACGAACTCTTCATCGCCGGCATGCAATTACGGCTCACGGATCCGACCGGCACTGAAGAGGTGCTGCCGAATCGATCCGGCTTCGCCGAGTTGACGAACGACGCGACAGCCGAGCTTGAACTGAGCCTTGAGTTGTTCGACACGGGGCGACCCTGGGAAGCGGACACGCTCAGCCCGCAGCCCAGCTTCAACGGCTTCGGCGGCCAGGTCGCACAATCTGCAACGGCGGGCGACATCGACGGCGACGGTCGCGACGAAATCCTCATCGCCTACTTCGCCGAAAGCGCGGCGGCGGGCACGCGACGCATCTTCGTTGACATCGTTCGCGCCGCAACGGACAGCGAGCCGGAAACACAGACCGTCGGCGACTTCCCGGGAGTCGAGGCGATTGCGGCGGTCGCGGCCGACTTCGACGGCGACGGCGACGACGATCTGGCCATCGCCGTCTGCACGGACACGACGGCGGAGATTCTCTTCCTGATGAATACCGACGCGACGCTGGCGCCGGCCGATGACCTGACGCTCAGCCTGGAGCGATTGACCGACAGCACGCTGACGTTCGTCGAACTCGCCGCCGGCAACCTTGATCGCGACAACGGCGTCGAACTTGTCGCCGTGTTGAATGAGTACGGCGGCAATTCGAGCGGCGAAGCCAACTACACGATCTTCGACGACGCGAAGACGCAGTTCGCAGCGCTCGGCGCCGGCACAGTTCAAGGCCGCGATGGGCAGGTCTATACCGCGATCGTGGCGGATGTTGCACTCGGCGATATCGACGCCGACGGTCGCGACGAGATCATCTTCGCCGGCCTCACGGAATTCCATAACGACGGCTGCAACTCATACGGTCACATCCAGATCGCGCTCGACGACGCGAGCGACAAGGAAAACCCGTTCGCCGACCTGGGCGCTCGCTACATCGACGACACCTACGTCCAGAGCGGCACGGGCTGTAATCAGAATTCCCATAAAATCCGCGCCCGCATGCTGCACGTCAACGCCTTCGACGTCGACGGCGACGGCATCGATGAGATCCAGGCCGGCCGGCGCATCTTCGAGGACTGGACCAACGCTTCGCCGTGGACCATCGCAGGAACAGACGAGATGCCGCTGATGATTCCGCACGACGCGTTTCTCAAAGAGACGAATCCGAACGACGGCGGCGTCATCAGCAACGCGACCAGCGTCGTCGTCACGGGCGACGTGACGGGCGACGGCCGCGAGGACCTGATCACGTATTTCCAGTGGCGCGATCAGATCGACGTCTGGGGACTGACGGGGCCGGATTCGAACACGGCGACATGGGGCCTGATTCAGACGATGAACACGCAGTTCTACAACGGACAGACCCGCGTCTTCCCGATCATCGTGCCATGCAACGTCGACAGCGACGGACTCGCGCTGCGATACTCCGACGGTGAATACCGACTCGTGTTCACGGAACCCATCATCATCGCGGCCCTCGCCGCCGCGCCCTGCAACGCCGCGATCCAGCAGAATTTCGACGCCTGCCGCACGGCCTACGGCACCTCCGAAGCGCAGCAGGGCGGCATCGACGGCACTGTCTCCGTTCGTGCCAGCACCTTCGTCGGGGCCCAGGTCAATCTCTTCGGGTTCGGCGCCGATGTTCGATCGACCGTCACGCAGACGGCGTCCTTCTCCGCGAGCCATGCGTATGAGCTGGAGCAGACCGTCGAGTACACGACGGGACCGATGGAGGACACGGTCATCTTCACGACACTGCCGATCGATCAGTACACGTACACGGTCACGTCGCATCCTGATCCCGCAATGATCGGCGAGAAGCTCGTCGTCAACATGCCGCGCACGCCCGTGACACTGCAGGTCGAACGCGAGTTCTACAACGCCAGCACGCCCGCCGACGCCTTCAAGGTCGGCAGCAACGTCTTCCTGCACACGCCCGGCGACATCACGAGCTATCCGACGGAAGGCGACGCCGACGCCCTGATCGACACGGGCGGTCTCGGCCATCTCGGCCCCCTGGGCGAACTGGTCGACGCGGCGGGCGCGGCGCTGGGACCCATCGCGGAGCGCCTGCTCGGTCGCGGTCTGAAGAGCAGCCGAAGCGTCGGCGTCGGCGCGACGAACGGCGGCGAAAGCAGCATCGAGATCGCCTTCTCGGAGGGCACGGACTATCGCGCCGGCGCCGAAGTGGATTACGAACTCTCGGCGGAAACGACGGTCCCGGGCGCCGTCATCGGCGGCAGCGTGGGCGGGAGCGTCGAAGCCGGCCTGAGCTGGGGCTCGAGCAACTCCACGATCTATCGCGGCACCGTCGGCGACATCGCGCCCGACAGCTTCGGCGGCAATGGGTACAGCTATGGGTTGTTCACTTACATTTACAACTACGGCGATCGAACGCAGCAGCAGTTTGAGGTGGTGAATTACTGGGTGGAGTAGAGCGGCGTA
>JAJDEC010000602.1 GCA_029259995.1 Phycisphaerae bacterium | reverse complement strand
GCCGTAACAACCCATGATCAGCGGCTTCGCCTTGCCGTTCTTATCGAGATACGTCGCGCCCATCGAGTCGCTGTATTTCGTGCCCAGCTTGAAGACATGGCCGACTTCGATTGCCTTCCGCAGACGAATCGGCGAACCGCTGCCCTTCGGCGAAAGATCGCCGTCCGTGACGTTGCGAATATCGGCAACCACGACGCGCTCGCCGTCGATCGGAAAGTCGCGGCCCGGATTGACATTCACGGCGTGATGGTCCGTCTTGTTGGCCCCCGTCGCACCGTTCCGCATAACGGCGACCGCCTGATCGACGATCAGGAAATAAGGCACGCCCGACTTGTCGAGCGTGTGCGGACCGGCAAATCCGACGTCAGCACCCGTCAGCTTCCGGATCGTCGCCTCATCCGCCAGTTCGAGCGGGATCGACGTGCACTGCGACGTATCGCCGCCTGCGCCCGCCGCCCACGCCTGCGCCGCAGCGCGGTTCAACTTGTTCTCGTTCGCCTCGTGATCGCCGCGAACCAGCGCGACAAAAACCAGCGGCTCCGCCGGCGCCCTGTCTTTCTTCTTGCCGCTCACCGGCGGCATGCCGGAATAGACCAGCGTCTTGATCATCTGCGACGGCGACGTCTTCAGAAACGCCGTCACTTCATCGATCGTCCGTTGGTTCGGCGTATTCACTTCCTCGATGGACTTCATCGCCGCATCATCCTGCGCAAGCGGCGCACAGACGGCCCGTTCGGTATTCGCCGCGTAATCATTATTCTCTGTCAGCGCGACAACATCTTCGCCGGCGTCCGTCAGGACCATGAATTCATGCGATGCATCGCCGCCGATCGGTCCGCTCTCAGCCTCAACGGGCGCGAACGGCAGACCGCAACGGGCGAAGATGCGACAGTAAGCGTCGTACATTTTCTGATAACCCGAATCCAGGCTTTCGATCGAATCGTGAAAGCTGTAGGCGTCCTTCATCAGGAATTCGCGCGTTCGCAACACGCCGCTCTTGGGGCGCGCCTCGCCGCGGAATTTCACTTGTATCTGGTAGAGATTGACGGGCAATTGCTTGTAGCTATTGAGATAGGCCCGCGCAATTTCCGTGATGATCTCTTCATGCGTCGGTCCAAGCACGGTCTGGGATCGCCAGTCGCCTTCGGGGCCGCCCAGTCGCAAGAGCACGTCGCCCATGGCCGCCACGCGTCCCGTCTCTTCCCAGAGATCGATGGGATGCAGAATGGGCATCATCAGCTCAACGGCGCCTGCCCGGCTCATTTCTTCGCGAACGATTCGTTCGACTTTCTTCAGACTGCGAAAACCGAGTGGCAGATAGGAGTAGATGCCCGAAGCAAGTTGTCGGACCATGCCGGTCCGCAGCATCAGGCGATGCGACGCGGCCGTCGCGTCCTTCGGGGTTTCCTTCGACGTGACGATGAAGTATTCAGACCAACGCATGACGGATTCACTCTGCGTCCGCGGCCCGCGGACTGCCAAATGTGCCGGATGTCCACGTCGTGGAAACAGGCCACAAGCGTGAGGTTGACCGGCGAGCCAACGACTGAAAACCGGGAGCGTACCGGAAACGCCGGCGCCATGCACGGCAGCCGGTTTCTTCGCTTCGGTTCCGGAATTTCAGGCATTATCGGCGTTACGTCCGTCGCGCAGTTACGGCGCGGACCTTCTCCCCGGGTTGCCCAACTCATAACTGAATCGCGTCGCTTTCGTCACCGATCAACGTATCGGGTGGATGGTCCCAATTTACTATCAAAAGGGGTGCCACGATGGATGCTGGACGACTGACCAACTTGAATTCGATCGAACGACGACGAGAAACGCGACGATGGGCGCACGGCGGCGTCTTGATGAGCGTCGATGGAATCGCTTCCGAGTTTCCGGGACAGCTCGTCGATCTATCAGGCAGCGGTATCGGCATCCTGACGACCGACAAGAATGCACCAATCCTGGGTGAACACGTCGATGTCTGCTACGAAGATCGCCGAACGGACGAAGATGGACCGAACGAATGCCGCCAGAAGGGGATCGTCGTCAATCTGCGACATCCGGAGCGCGGCGTATCACGAATCGGTGTTCGATTCTTCCAGGCGAACGGCGACGGTTGCATGATCGGCGCCCCTGACGATGCGCTCGACGCGTCTTCGTCTGACGGGTTCGGCGACGGCGGCCAGCTGCTCGGTGATCCGTGGGCGATTCCCGCCGCGTACGAGCACCTCGGCGTGAACTGAACCGTTAGGACGGCCAACACACGCGGGTCAAAGGGCGATGCCCGGTTTCCGCGCAAGGCGGTGCCCCCCGCCCCGATCGAGAGTTGAGGCGATTCGGATCGGACCTCAAACCCGATTCAGAATCTTCCGCCCAGTCGTCCAGACAGATTCGACTGGGCGACTTTGTTGTGCCGGGCCCCCTGAGACGTCGAGAATTCACAATCCCATGCCTGCATTTGTCTGCTTTCGGCATTGCGTTATATTGGCGAGATTCTCCGTTTGAATCGAGCCGGCGCAATGCGGGCGGAACCACGAATACAATTCAGGATTGACATTGATGACGTCGCAGTTGTCCCACGAGACCGTTTTGATTGAGAATCTGAAGGCCGGCGAGTCGTTCGAGGATCGCGTTTTTCTGGTTTCGCAGAAAGACCTGCGGACGACGAACAACGGGAGCCTGTACATCCATATGGGGTTTGTCGACAAGTCGGGCCAGGTGCTCGGCCGGATCTGGCAGGCGACGCAGCAGATGTACAATATCATTCCCGAAGGCGGCTTCATCGCGATGCGCGGCCGGGTTGAGAGCTACAAGGGCAACCTGCAGGTCATCGGCGAGGCGATCCGACCGCTGAAGCGCGACGATGTCGATCTGTCGGCGTTTCTTCCATCGACAAAACACAATGTCAGCGAGATGTGGGAAACTGTGCTCTCGATTCTGCGTACCGTCGAGAACAAGCACCTGCTGGCGCTGATCAAGGCGTTCGTCAGCGACGAGGAACTCGTCGAACGATTCAAGCGCGCGCCGGCGGCCGTGACGAATCACCACGCGTACATTGGCGGATTGCTTGAACACACATGCAGCCTGCTCGGGCTGGCCACGCGGATCTTTGGTGCGGATGGCAAGGCCGTCAGCCATTTTCCGAATGTGAGTCGCGACCTGGTGCTTGTCGGTCTATTCCTGCACGACATCGGCAAGACGACGGAATTAACGTATGACACGAACTTCGCATACACGTCGAACGGACAACTCGTGGGGCACATCACGCAGGCTGCCATCTGGATTGATCGAAAAGCCGCCGAGGCGGGCAAGGCGTCGGGCGAAGCGTTTCCGGCGGACATCAAGGACCTGCTGACGCACATCGTTCTGGCGCATCATGGCACCTACGAATTCGGAAGCCCGCGACTTCCCGCATGCCCAGAGGCCCTGGCGATCCACTATCTTGATAATCTGGACGCCAAGATCAACATGGCGATGACGAGCATCGACGATTCGCGCAATGACGACAGCGACTGGACGCAGTATGTTCGTCCGCTGGAATCGCGAATGTTCAAGAAGGATGTCATGGGGGTTCGCGGCGACTCTTAGCCGCGGTTGATTCGATTACTCCTGGATCGACTCAGCCTCGCTGCGCTCGGCTTCGAACTTGATCTGCGTGCGGCCTTCGCGCCAGCCTTGTTCGTATCCCTGTTTGTACTGGTTGTCTTTCATCCACATCCACATCCATGCTGCACTGTCTTCGGTCCACGAGAACTTCGCGTCGCGATTTCCGTCCGTTCGACCTTGGTCAAATTCCTTTGACGAGACGAACATTCGTTTTTGCGACGTCGATTGGTTGTCGGAGCCGCAGGATACGCCCCCGATGATCAAGGCGATGACGATCAGCCATGATCCCGGATGCAGGGAGCGACTATTTCTTGTTGTCATTTTCAGGTCTCAATCGATAAAGGCCGCGTTCGCAGGCAACGACGAAGGTTTCGGCGGTCGTCTTGAGTTGTTCCCAGCCGAGTCGAATTCGATCCGCTTCGGCGGGTTCAATCGCGCCGTCGTCGGCAATCGACACGCTGACTTCGCCCAATAGTGTGCTGAAGCGCGTCACGACCTGCTGCGTGGATTGAAGGAGGTCCGCGTCGATGTCGGGGCATTCTTCTTCCGGATTGTGGACGAAGAAGCCACCCGCTTCGTGGCAGAGCCAGCTTACAACGGGAATATGGCCCGTCACTTTGACAATCTCCCGGAGCCGATCGAGCGGATTTCGCGTTCCGCTCGTGTCGGGATCCTTTGGATCCGCGTCCTGGCACCACTTATAGATCAGCGCCTGACTCAGACGAAGTTCCGCCGCGAGCGATTTGACGCCCACGGTGTCGACGGCTTCCTTGAGGACTTCATGCGATCTCATTGCGACTCCCGATCCGATTCGTTATGACGGTCACGCGACGACGCATTCGGCTTCGGCCGTCCGGCGCCCCGGGTTCTGATTATAATGCACTGAGCCAATTCGTACGTCGGCGGAGTGTGTGGTTCTGGACGATTCAGGTTTTCAGACAAAGAGTGACTTGCAAAGACTCCTCACGGAGGCCGGGGCCGCGCCGCGCAAACGATTCGGCCAGTGCTTTCTGATCGATCGCAATCTCATGTGCAAGCTGGTCGAGGCGGCCGAATTGGGGCCGAACGACTGGGTGTTTGAAGTCGGTTGCGGCGGCGGGAGCCTGACGTCGATCGTCGCCAGTGTCTGTGATCGTGTGATCGCCGTCGATATCGATCCGGCAATGATCGCCGTGGCGTCGGCGCATTTGTCGGATCGGTCCAACGTGACACTCATCCACACGGACGCACTTCGGCGGAAATCGGCGCTGGCGGATGATGTCATCACCACGATGAGGGAGGTTCGGGACTCCTCGCCGGGACGTGGAATGCTCGTTGCTAATCTGCCCTATGACATTGCCACGTCGCTTGTGATCAATCTCCTGCTCGGCGAGTTCGGGATCGATCGCATGTGTTTCACGGTTCAGACGGAAGTGGCGGATCGCTTTCTCGGTCATCCCGGGACCTCGGACTATGGTCCCATCAGCGT
>JAJDEC010000601.1 GCA_029259995.1 Phycisphaerae bacterium | reverse complement strand
CCGCCGCCGGATCCAACCTCCGCAAGCTCCTCCGGCGGCTTGCCGCTGCGCTGATTCCGTGGCTCAGACGACTGCTGCTCAACCCAGTCCGCAACGACTCGCTACGATTCGCCGCATGATGTGGGCTTTTTCAGGGACGACTAATTCGATGAAAGGCTGTCTCCCCGCCAAACGTTACCATTTGGCGTGGAATTCAAAAAAGGAGACAGCCCAGGCGAAGGATCCCGGAGGGGTCCATTGAGAACAGCCCAGCGATTTATCGCTGGGGCACGCGGCTCCAAATACCAGATTCCGTCCCGTAGGGACGGAATGAGTGCCACGCGCCAGGCTCGCGCCGTCGCTCCGGGCAACGCGTAGGAAAACTCTCGTCGCAATCCCAGCCTTGAATAGGCAGGGCTATTTTCACGTCGTCCCTGCCGGGACGTTGGTGGAATGCAGCCGCCGCGCCGACAAGCGCCGTCAACGGTCCCCGCAAACCCGTGAATATCAAAAAAAAAAAGCGGGACACGGTCCCGCTTCTCTTGATGAATTTTTAGATGCCCTTGGCCGGACTACTTTTTCAGCTTCGCAGCGGCTGCCTTCAACTTCGGCGCGACGTTCGTCTTCTCCCACGTGAATGCGGCGCCCTTTCGACCGAAGTGCCCGTGCGCCGCAGTCGCCCGATAGATCGGCCGCTTGAGATTCAAGTAGCTGATGATTTCCGCAGGTGTCAGCGGAAAGTGATCGCGAACGAGTGCTTCGATCTGATATTCCGGAATCCGCGCCGTATTTTCCGTCTTGACGTTGATGCTGATCGGCTCAGCCACACCGATTGCGTAGGAGAGCTGAATCTGACAGATGTCCGCAAGATTCGCCGCGACGATGTTCTTCGCAATGTGTCGCGCCATATACGCCGCCGAACGATCGACCTTCGAAGGGTCCTTGCCACTGAACGCCCCGCCGCCATGCGCGCCACGACCGCCGTAGGTATCCACGATGATCTTTCGGCCCGTCAGCCCCGCATCCCCGTGAGGTCCACCGACAACGAATCGGCCCGTCGGATTGATATGGAACGTGATCTTGTTGTTCCACAGCGCCGGCGCTTCCGCCTGAATGACCGGCTTGATGATCTTGTTGATGATCGCGTCCCGAAACTTCTTGTTCACGTTGCCCTGCTTGTCCAGCAGATCGCCGCGCTCCTGATGCTGCGTTGAGATGACGACGCTCGTTACGCGAATCGGCGTGTTTCCGTCGTATTCGATCGACACCTGGCTCTTGCTGTCAGGTCGCAGCCAGGCAAGCTCGCCCGACGCCCGGACTTCCGCCATGCGCTCGACCAGTCGATGGCTGAGATGAATCGGCAGCGGCATGAGCACCTTCGTCTCCTTGCACGCAAAGCCGAACATGATCCCCTGATCGCCCGCACCCTGGGCCTTCTGCTTGCCGGAATTCACGCCCTGCGCGATGTCCGCCGACTGGCTGTGAATCGTGCGGATAACGGCGCAGCTCTTGTGATCAAACTGGCATTCCGGATCCGTGTAGCCGATGTCGGCAATCGTGTTCCGAATGTCGTTTTCGATATTCCCAAGCGCCAACTCGGCGGCCTTGTTGTGAACCGTTACTTCGCCGCCGACGACGACGAGCCCCGTCGTAACAAACGTCTCGCAGGCGACACGCGCGGAGGGGTCCTTTGCCAGCAAAACGTCAAGAACGGTATCCGAAATCTGGTCCGCGACTTTGTCGGGATGCCCCATGCTGACTGACTCGGACGTGAATACATATCGATCCCGACCGTTTTGATGCGCTTTCGCCACGAATGACTCCTTCGTTCACTATTTGGGTATTCCGGGGAGCTCTGCGTTGAACTCGAGAATATACTGGATATCGGGCCAAGGATCGTAAAGCCCCGCCCGCCATCTGACAAGGCCATGCATACTCACATGAATTGCCGCACAGTGCGAAATCCACGATCCATCGCTATAACTACCCGCCAAACCGTTCGCCTGTCACGGGGCTGTGAAAATCATCGCCGCAATGTCCGGGCTTCGCCGAACGCGACGTATCTCCAGACAAGCAGGAGTCATCCGTGCCGTTTCAAGACCTCAGATCCTTCATCGCTGCATTGGACAAGGCGGACCAACTGAAGCGGGTCCAGGCTCAAGTCAGCCGCGATCTCGAAATTACGGAAATTGCCGACCGCGTCTCCAAATTGCCCTGCCCCGAAGGACTCGAAGGCGCACCGGTGTCCGATCCCGTCCACGGAGCGACGGGCGGCCACGCCCTGCTTTTCGAAAATGTTGAAGGCAGCGAGATCCCCGTCGCGATCAACCTCTTCGGGAGCTACGCGAGAATGCGCATCGCCCTCGGCTGCGAAGACTTCGAGTCCCTCGCCCGGCGCGTCGAGAAACTCGCCAAGCCGCAACCACCGTCGACGCTCGTCGAAAAAATGAAAATGCTTCCCGAACTCGCGAAGATCGCCGGCTATGCCCCGAAGCACGTCAAGCGAGGCCCCTGCCAGGAAGTCGTCCATACTGACGACGCCGACTTGTACAAACTCCCGATCATCAAATGCTGGCCGCACGACGCGGGGACCGACAGCGAGGTCATGGCAGGACATCGAGCCGCGCCCCCATCGGAACGGCACAGACAACGCATCGGCGGCCCGGATGATCGCCCCGCCGTGACCATCAACGACGCCCCCGTCGGCCGATACATCACGCTCGCCGGGATCTACACGACGGCCCCCGACGGATCCGAACCCAACATCGGTATGTACCGAATCCAGGTCACAGGTCCGAAGTCCGCCCTGTTCCACTGCCACATGCATCACGATGGCGCGCGGCATCAACGCATGTGGGCGGCACAAGGTAAGGAAATGCCCATCGCCATCGTCCTTGGCGGTGAGAGTGTCCTCCCCTACGCGGCCACGTGTCCCTTGCCGCCCTCTGTGAGCGAGCTGCTGTTTGCAGGTTTCCTGAACGACGGCGGCATTCCCCTTTGCCCGGCCGCGACGGTTCCGTTGGAAGTTCCGGCCAACGCCGAGATCGTCATCGAAGGATTCGTCAGCCCGTGGCAGAAGGAACGCGAAGGCCCCTTCGGCGATCACACGGGCTTCTACAGTCTCGCCGATCAGTTCCCAACGATTCGCGTCACGGCGATCACCCATCGAAAGAATCCGATCTATCCGACGACGATCGTCGGCCTCCCGCCGATGGAAGACTATTACATGGGCAAGGCGACGGAGCGCGTGTTCCTGCCGCTGCTCCAGATGATCATCCCCGACGTCGTCGACTACAACCTGCCGCGCTGGGGCGCGTTCCACAATTTCGCATTCATCAAGATCCACAAAGAGTACCCCTACCAGGCCCGGCGCGTCGCGAGCGCGATCTGGGGCGCGGGACAGATGTCGTTCACGAAATTCATCGTCATCGTCGACGAAGACGTCAACGTTCACGACGAACAGGCAGTCATGTTCCATGTCGGCGCCAACGTTGATCCCCGCCGCGACACATTCGTCGTCGATGGTCCGCTCGACATTCTCGATCATGCCGCCCCCTATTGCGGGGCTGGCAGCAAGATCGGTATCGACGCCACGCGGAAAATCCAGGGCGAAGGGGTTGTCCGTGAATGGCCGAAACTGCTAGAAATGAGTGAGGAGATCAAGCGCCTGGTGGATTCACGCTGGGGCGAATATGGAATCGACTGATGTCGCAACCCGCACATTCAACGAAGTCGCCATCCACGCAGATCGAACTCGAACCGCTTGGTCCCGATGTCGTTATGCCGCACGACAGGATCGTCTCGCCCAATTGGACCGTACAACTGACCCATGTCGACGGTCAATCGATCCCCGATCGCCCCGGGCACAACTGTCCAGGTTGCGACTACGATTTGCGTACGCTAACGGGGCGCGTCTGTCCCGAATGTGGAAGTACATTCACAATTGGCGAAGCGCGCTATGCCGGCCTTCCTCATGATCCGAACGCCTCCTCGGACATACTGGCGATTCGCATGCAGCGAGTCGCGTGGGTCATCTGCATCCCGATTTTCATCACCTGCTTCTTCGCTCCGTTCGTCGCCACTGCCACCATTCCAACGATCGGAACGATGATCTTTCAGTCCATTCTCACCGCCCCATTCGTATTCGGATACGTTGGTGACAATGACCTGTTCGAGCGCTTCTCAACCGCAAGAATTCTTATCGCCACGTCGGCGTATGTCGTTTTTTGTATCGTCGAGGTCCTGTTCATTCTCTGATCGTCGCGAACCACGGCCGGACACTTCGCTCGCCGATATAATGAACGGTCGGACAATACGATCAGGCAAACGCAGTGAGGGATCCCAACTCAACGCCCTACATTCACTGATCACGTGTAACGACTGACCAATGACAAACGGCCCCGCCAATCCTGCAGACCGCAACACCGAGATCGAGCTCGAAGCTCTGCCCGATGTCGTCGTCGATCCGAACATCGGCTATCAACCCGGCTACTACCCGGGCATCTCACAGCGCGGCGACTACGGAATCCCGATCCCCGACGCTGACGGTCATCTCTGCCCCAACTGCAACTACGATGTCCGCATGCTGTCCGGCCGCGTCTGCCCCGAATGCGGGGAGCGATTCACACTCGGCGCCGCCCGCCAGGCGGGCATGTCGAAGGATCCGATCTACAAGATCGACTACCAGGTCATCAGCGCGCATCGCTGGATGTTCGGTATCTCCATCGGCGTCATCGTCTTCGCGATTTTCGTGCCCGCCATCGGAACGCTGTCGATCCCGACATGGAGCGGCGTCGGACTTCGGCTGATTCTGGGGGCGCCATTCGTCTTCCTGGGCGTAATGTACTGCTATTGCTTCATGCGGCCCGCACGCGATGGGCTTCTGCTCGCCGCCCTGCTTTACGGCGCGTTTTCACTCATTTTGTTTGTCTTGTAATCCTGCGGTCCGCCGTTTCACGACCGGTTCGGCCGCCGGTTTTTCCGCTACAATCCCGGCAATATGACTGCCGGAAAACCACTGATTTGGGACGATTCCCGCCTCGCGAACCCGCACGACCAGCCTGACAAGGCCCGCCGTGTACAACGAATGTTCGACGGCATTGCGCCGACTTACGAGCGCGTCAATCGCGTCCTGTCCGCCGGCCGAGACGCATATTGGCGGCGACGGACCGTCGCAATCGCGGAGATCAAACCCACGGACGACGTGCTCGACGTCGCCTGCGGCACGGGAGACTTGGCGCGCGCCTTTGCATCGGCGCGACCTGCTCGCGTCGTCGGCAGCGATTTTTCCGCCGGGATGCTCTCCCTGGCAGCGCAACGTCGCGATTCCATCACCTGGTGCCGCGCCGACGCACTCGGTCTTCCATTTCCCGATCAGTCCTTTGACGTTGTGAGCTGCGCATTCGGTGTGCGAAACTTTCAGGACCTCGGCGTCGGGCTCAGAGAGATGCGGCGCGTCCTGCGGCCCGGCGGAAGAGTCTGTATCCTCGAGTTCACGATGCCGCGATCCAAACTCATCGGCAGCCTCTACCTTTTCTACTTTCGCAACGTCCTGCCGAAACTCGCATCCCTGATCAGTCGCGATCGCAGCGGCGCCTACGACTATCTGCCCCAATCCGTGTCGACGTTTCTCGACGCCCCCAGCATGTCGCGAACGATGGAGGAAGCGGGATTTTGCCGGATCCAGTGCACCCAGGTGACAGCGGGCATCGCCACGATTTATTTGGGGCGCGTGTCATGAGCGAGTCTGACAGCGCAACAATCGCAACGCCGAACGACGAAACCCAGATCGTCGATGTCTGGTCCCGAACGGCGCGCCGCTATCGGATTCGCGCGGCACTGATGCTACTCCTGCTGAGTGTTTTGTTCGCCGGACTCTGCTGCTTCACGTTCTGGCTTCGAACCGGCGACGCCATGCCCTGGACAAATCCGATCTATCAGGAAACCTTGTCGAAGTCATTCACACCTTGGGCGACCGATCAGATCACGCTTTCGGATTTTCTGACGCGCCCCATCCCCGTACAGGAAGTTCCCGTCCACGCCCTGATCATGGGGCTGCAATTCGCGTCACTGTGCTCAATACCCATTCTTGTGGCAATCCTCTAACGATTGCCCGCATCCGTGCCATTCTGTGCGATGATCGTTCTCCTGGCCGCCATGCCATGGTTCGGCATCACGGTTCAGATCGGATGCATCCTGGCATGCATGGGACCATTCCGATTTCGATTCCGCTATGCGTCCGCGCTCATCGGGCTGATACCGATCGCCGTCTATTTTGTCTCCGCCTCCTGGGAACCGGCCGATTCGCCCTTCAAGATGATGCAGAATCAGGCGCTCCTCTATGCACCCTGGGTACTCGCGCTGCTCGCATCGTGCGTCATCTGCGCCGCCGCCCTCGCGATCGCCAAGCTCATTGATTACCGCCCCGGCGGGATTACGCCTGTCCTGGCAACACTCTTTGCAATTCCCGTCATCCTGTTCCACACCAACGTCGGCCGACACGAACTCGAATATCGACTGCTGAAAATGGACGTCGGTCCCGGCAGCGAATCCCTCTTCGCACCGCTCGACATCGGTCGGCTCGCCAGCATTCGCACGATGGAGAAATGGACGAATCCAGCCGAACGGAATTATGAGTCAATTCACGCTGAGATTCTCGCGAACACGGTGAATCAGGTGCTGGGGCGCATCGAACAGAATCGGCAGAACGCGGTCAGTCGTTGCGATGCATTCATCGAGACCTATCCGAAATCGCCGAACGTGGCGAATGTGCTGTATCTGAAAGCCCGAACGCTCGATCTGCGTGTGGACACCTCCCGCCTGGAATCGGCGTTCCGTGCGGAATTCCGCGCGGACAACCCGAATGTGTCGTCCTACGAAACCTGGAAGAAACTCGCCCGATCATTCCCGAATCAGACGACGGCCGCCCCCGCCATGCTTCGAATCGCCATCGTCGACGCAACGCAAGGTCGCATCGACGACGCCATCGAACGACTTCGGGAGCTGATTGATCGATTCGAACCCCGAAGCACGGCGACACAGCCATCCGGAGCCCCCGCGGGCGTTGCGGCACTGTTCGAACGGACAGATCCTTCGGCCGGCCTCGGTGTACGCCTTGATTTGACTTTGACCCGGGCGCATCGACTACTGGAAATGCTGGACGCATCCAGGTCGGACACGCCCCGGCAGATGACGGAGATATTCGGTCCCTCGCATCGTGACGGAAAGGAGACGATCCTGCCCGTTCAACTGCTGATGACATTCGATTCTGCGCACCCGAGTTATCGCCGGAATCTTGAGAACCACATCGCCGCGTTTCCGGATTCCGTCGCCGCCGATTACGCCCGCGTGCAACTCGC
>JAJDEC010000061.1 GCA_029259995.1 Phycisphaerae bacterium | reverse complement strand
ACCGAAGGCCCGGCTCGACGATTCGGCGAACCGCCTGAAGCGCCTCCGCAAGATGACGGACAATGACACTCCATAGGCGAACGGGCGCTTGAGGGCGGCAACTCATCGTCAACGTGTTTGGGCGTGATGGATTTCCGTCAGCGATCGCCGCTGAGCAGGCGTTTCAAACTACGATGCTGGAAATGAATTGAGCGCTGCGTGCCGTTCGCCGGACGTCATTCTGACTTTTGGCGTCGATCCGCGCGACGTCGTCGAACCGTGAGCAGAAGCATTCCGCCCAGGATCAGACAACCCGCACTGGGCTCGGGAACGATCTCGACAATGTAGCCATGAACAAGCGACTGCCCGCTCTCCGCAATGTCATTCCAACCACCGGGCACCGCCGCATTCAGTCCATGAATGTGGAGAAAATCCTCGACACCGCCGGAATTGTTCGGCTCCCCGCCATCCCAGAGCTGGTAGGAAAAAGGTTCGCCAGTCGCCCATTGCCATCCTTGGCCGGGTTCGACGGATCCGGGCGCCTGAAACCCACCGAGCCATGGGCCATGTTGAAACCCCGTGGGTTCGAAGGCCGACGGAACGGCTTGCGCCAATCCGAAGACGAACGACTGTTCTGCTGCGGACGTGATCGTCGCGAGATGGCCACCGGCGGCGACGGCATTGGCCTCGGCCGCCGACCAGCTGATGGGTCCGCCGGCTGGCACGACTTCGTAGAAGTGACCGTTCCCGCCGCTGCCCGTGTCCCATTGAATAAGCGACGCGAACGCTGCGTTGCCCCAACACAGGAACGCAACTACGACGCACAAGTGAATGACAGGTTTCATTGTCCCTTCCTCTCCGCTCGCGCTTCGTAAAGAAACGCCTCAGCATTCCATCGAACCAAACGACGAATTCGGCTGACTGTGCACGAATACGAATCGCTTTGATCGATCGGCCTTCGCCTCCATTCAGGACGACGTTGAGGTCATTAAACACGATCCGTGTCGTGAATTCAATCTAATATTGATCGCTGATTTTCGAATGCCGAGTTGGCGAAGGAGTTGGCGTCGATCCCGTTTTTCGGCGAGTTCGGGCGTCTGGCGGCTTCTGTCGCGTCAATCGGCGGGTTTGGATTTGATTGGGATGTGATTTTTAATGGACAGGGCGAGTTCACGGATTGCGGGCAATCCGTGAACTCGTCCCTCGATGACATTTTCCATTTTAGCGGCGACGTCGTCGAATCTGCCTGCGGCCGATCATGCATGCCGCTGCAGGAACGAATGCCGCGAACAGAAGGCCGCTGCCGCAGAGCCCCGCACCGCCAGTCGGAATTCCGCTTCCGCTGGACCCGCTCCCGCTCGAACCGCCGCTGCGCACTCCGCCACTGGAGCCATTGCCTGAGGTTCCGGTGCCGCCACCGCCTGAACCGCCGCCAACCGAACCGCCGCCACTCGAACCGCTACCGCCTGAACCGCTTCCCGAGGATCCAGAGCCGGATCCGCCGTTGCCGGTTGAACCACTGCCGCCGCTCCCGCCGCCCGACGAACCACTGCCTCGAACGAAGGTGCGTGAGAACTGCGTGCTGTCGCGCTCGACAAACCGGCCGCCGCTGTAGTCGCCGATCGCGAATTCGATGTTATAGGTGCCATCGGGAACATTTGTGTTCACGTCGATCGACATGCGCGTGAACGATCTGCAATAGCCGCCGTCCAGGACGTCCGAATCCTGCTTCGACCCGATCCTGTAGAACGATCCATTTCGAACGAGTCGAAGTTCGTACAACAACGACCCGGAATGACCGCCATTTTCTTCATTGCATACCCGCGACGTGAGGAACCACGTGTCTGCATTGGGATCGGCCGACAACGTCGCCGAATCGATGCTGAGTTCCGACGCCCCGACCTGATTTGCCGCAACGAAACACAGCGTCGCCATCGCCGCCGCAACGATGCGTGTCTTTCCGAAACCCTGATTCCCTGTGCCGGCCGTCAGTCCGGCCCGTTTCTGCGAGGCGTGTCGTTTGATTCGTTGCGGCATCATGTCGATCTCCTGGTCTGTTCACAGCCACCCCTATCGGTGGCACATGACCAGCGAAGAATCGATCACCAATTCACGTGGAAAAGTCAGTTCTTTTGTTGGATTCGAGCAAGACGTCTGGAAAAGTCGTCCGGCGGTCCGATTGGCGCCGCCGGACGAATCCATAGCTTGATCAACCGCCTGCCAGCGACTGGACAAACCCATACACATCCCTGCCATCCAGACTCTCGTCCTGATTCGAGTCGGCACGACAGGCCTGGTCCGGGTCAAGTGTTCCTTGCAACAAGACACTGACGAAGGACGCCATGTCGGCGAGATCGATGGTCCCGGACCCGTCGACGTCGCCGATCAGGCAGGCCGACGCCGGTTCGTTGAAGATGGCCGAAATCGGCAACGCCACATCTGCGCCCGTGATCGCGTTCGCAACAACCGTTGCCCCGACAGTCGGCAAAACCGCAAGCGTCGGCGTCGTGAACAAGCTGTCACCTTCGAAAAATCGAGTTGTGAATGGATCCAGCACCGGTGCCGTGTATCCCACGATGTAGATCGCTCCGCCAGCATCTTCGGCAATCGATGTTGCGAATCGCATGTTGCTGATTTCGATCACGCGATTCGGTGTCACCGTGATGGCGCCAGACGTCCCGCCGACCGTAAACTCCTGGATCGTCGTCGTCATCGGATCACCGTCATCGAGTGACGTTCCGATGTAGAGCCTTCCGCCGCTGCCTGACACATGCAACGCCGCCGGACCACGCAACGGCGTCGGCAGATCACTCAGGCGAATCCGCTGTTCGCTGGCCGTCCCGCCATCCGCGTCGTAGATCAGCAGCCAGTCGTTCTGGTTGTCCGCACGCGCGCATGTGACATACAGATTGCCACTGGCATCCGCCTCGATCTCTCGCAGGTACTGCACGTTGGTCTGCGAGAACTGCGGCGGTTGCGTATTGTTGTTGGGATCTGTTTGCGGATCGAAGCCATAGGTCTCAAGCACGTTCCAGGTCACGCTGCCGCCCTGTTCATCGAGATTGAGCTTCGCGGCCGCATAGTACGCACTTGCTTCTCCGCTCGCGGGAATGATCCGCGCGGGAACGACGTACACGATCGTCGGATCGTTCGGATCGAATGCCACGTCGAAAACTGGAAGACCCTCGCCTGAAGCGGGCATGCCCAAACGCACCGTGTCGCCTTCGAAGCTCGCTTCTCCCGGCGTCAGCATCAACTGGCCGTCATGGAGGCGCACGAGACCGTAGACGCTGTGCAACTGGTAAATGACCCCGTCGCGGTCCTGAATCAGGCGTCCATGACCGCGCGGTCCATAGTCCGGATGGCCGGCATCGACGGGCGGCGCCATGCCGGGTTCGGCCAGATAGGTCGACGAATCCACGGGATACAGCCGATCGGCCAGATCGCCGCCCAGATTCGACTTGCCTGCGATGATGAGCCCTCCGGCGGGAACGCTGACGCCATTGCCCCCCCCAGCGAAACTGCTCGTCCCGGCTCCTTCCATACAGATGCTGGCAGACACGCCGTACCCGAAGAGGGTGTCCGAGAGTATCACGTCATTCATGTCCACGTAATTGTCGCGATTCACTTTGTCCACGCACAGGTTATTGTCACCGACCTCGTTGCCAACGGCACTGAGGCCGTACAACAGATCCACGTTGGAGATGAAATAGCTCAGATCGTAATCGCCGCATTCCGGCGAACCACATGCCAGCGGATCCCAATCGTCGATCAGAATGCACGCATCCGCGCCGACGATTTCCAGCTCCACGTACGTGCCACGACGGAAGTTGAAGCTGCCGCGAGGAAACAGCCCCGTGAACGTCGCGAATTCACTGCTGGCGAGGGAACCCGGTCCCGTCATCGGCGGCTGAATCCGGGCGATCTCCACCAGGTCCTGTCCCAGCTCCGGCGCGTCACTCAGATAGACAATCAATTCGTCCGTCGGATCGCCGCAGAAGTTGTATTGAAATGCGACGACGATCTGATCTTCGCCCGCCCGGGCAAACGAACCTTTGGCGGCGACCGACGCAACAGAGGGTCGCCCCGGTACGACCGTACGCATCTCCATGACGCCATTGGCCGGGGAGGCCGGATCGCTCACCAGCTTGACGGATCCCTGCGGCGTCGAGACTTCTTCGGGATCGAGCGACGGATCGTCCTGCGTGCGTCGCCTGACTCGGACCTCAAATTCTGTGTCGTCCTCCATACTGATGATTTTCAGTGAGAAACCAAGCAGAGGAACGTCAACCGTCTGCGCCCCGTTGGAAAAGAACCCAAGTGGATCGGGCGGGCCCAGCGGATTGTCGTTCTCATCCACAATCGATTGATAATAAAACGTCTGCAGGCCGGTATTCAGCACGGCGCCGGGATGAAGCTTGAGAGTCTTCACATAGACGGTCTCGAAGTTGGCGATCTGGGGATCCTGAAAGACAAAGCCCGGCCGATTCGTCAAATTCAGTTTGGCCCCCGGCAGTATCTCCATTTGTTCAATGACCCAGTTCTGGGCCGTATAGCCCTGAAGATTAAGAGATTGATGAATTCCAGAAACGCAGGTCGGATTGGCCGCGCCGCCGCAATCAAAGTCTTCCGCCCGAAGTTCCAACAGGGTTCCCTGATCAAATCCGACGCCCTGCTTGATGACGACGAACAACGTGTTGTTCTCCAGCGTCAGGCCTTGAGAGGCGTCGGGATCCGGATCGAAATCGAGATATCGATCGCCTTCGGACACGATAATGTTGTCTTGAATCGTCGCATTCCCTTCGACGAAGAACTCGCCGCCGAAACCCGTTTGATCCAAGAGAACGATGTTGTTGTTTCGTATCTCCGATTCACTCAGACCGAGAAGGATCACATTGATATTCGTATTGCGGATTGTCGCATTCTCGCGGGCCACGAGAATTCCCTGAACTGTCAGGACACCACCGGCGGGCCCGCCCAGATCAATAATCGCGTTGTCCTCGACCGTCATGTTGCCGCCGGCGCGAACGAAAATCTCGCCGGAATCGCCGGGCGCATTGTTGAAGATGTTCGACCGCATGAAGACTTCCCTGCCTTCGAGACCGTACCGGATCTCCAGCAACCCCTGATCGGCAAGCCGTATGTCTCCGGCGCCGGATACAAGCGTGTTGTCGACGGCAAAGGCCCCGTCGCCGATCAACAAGTCACCCGCCAGCTCCAGTCCGCTTCGGGCGAATCGATGCACGGCGGGAGACGCCGATGGATTGGTCAGGAACACATTGTCCAGAACGGCAAACCCCTGCGTGCTGAAGAGCCCGTCGTCACCGCTGCCCAGCGCCGACGCCTCCACAATGCACTCATGCAGTTTTCCGAATGCCGATCGCTCGAGACGAACCATGCCCCCGGAATTACCAACGCCGTTTCGAATCGTCATTCGGCTGAATGCGTTCCGCGGTGAGCTCCCCGGAACCAACAGGGCGGCGCGATCCTGTCCCGCACAGTCGACGATCACCTGGTCCGCCGCCGCTGCGCCCCGAACGAGAATACCCGCTTCATCGATCGTGATCCCGATGTTGCCGGGGCCGGAATAAGTGCCGGCAGCAAGAAGGACTGTGTCCCCGTCCCGGGCGATCGCGTATCCGCCGGCAATCGTTCGCTTCGGGCCCACGCCGTTGCCCGCAGTCGTCGCCGAACTGCCGTCGTTCGAGTCATCGCCCGAAACCGGATCCACGTACACGGGCGTGCGATTCGGATACGAGGAAAATACCTCGTACTCTTCGATGGCCGTCACAGTATCCAGGTCCAGATCATCCCCGGCTTCCTGCTCGTATAGCAATTCCCACCAATCCGGCAGTTGATCGCCGTCCAAATCGACAAACTCATCCGCACCGATGTCAACGCGTCCGGCATGGATGCGAGCGTCGCCGTCAATGTCCTGTGGCGCGAGCGGATCCGGAATGAATGCCGGATCACCCATGTCAATGGCGGCCGAGCCACTCTTGATGTGACCGTCCGGCGTCAGGAGCGGGTTCGAACTGATGTTGCCCGTTCCGAGCGTCGTGCCACCCTGCACGCAGCAATAATCAGCCGTAATCGTTCCGAAGCCTTCATCGTGAATCTGCGCCGTGGCATCCAGTCCGAGGGCATCATGATTGCCCCAGAATATGCAGTTGTGTAACTGCGTCGTATTGACGAATAGATTCTGATTCGGAAGTTGCGCCGCCACGATACCACCGCCGCCGCTGACAGCGTGGTTGTAAGCGATCGTGCAGTTGATAAAGCGGGGGTTGATCGAACTCAGGCTCGTCGCATCGTCAATCGTCACGATTGCACCGCCGTCATTCTGCGTGTAATTCCCGATGAATCGCGTGTTGATGACCAGTGGACTGCAATTCAGGGCGTACATGCCGCCGCCGAGCGCGCCGCCCGTCGCCCCGTTGGCTTCGAACAGACAGTCGATGACGACCGGATCGCTGAAGTCCGTGCTGTAGAGGCCGCCGCCGCCGACGATGGGCTCGTCCCTGACGATATTGTTGACAAACTTGCATCGTCGAAACAATGACGTCGTGTTGGAACCGTTGAACACGCCGCCGCCGCGCGAGGTCGACAGGTTCTTGCGGATCACGGTGTCCTGCATGTCGAGCGTTCCGCTATTGTGCAACGCGCCGCCTTCAATTCCGAAGCTCTCCTGAAGCACGCAATTCCGGATCCTGAATGTTCCGCCCCGCAGGATCACGGCGCCCCCGCGATTCTGCTCCATGATCGATTCCAGCCCGTCGGCATTACCCCCTTGGACGACGAATCCGTCGAAGATGCTTTCGCCGGCGTTGTGAGACACAACATGAAAGGCGTTTTCCGCGTTACCGACAAATCCGACGCCGTCGTTCCGATCGATATCGCCGCTCAGAATCGTCGCCGGCCCCGACAGGTCCCGATCGCCAAGCACGGATTCCGTACCCGCGAACCCGCCGTACAGGTCGACGTCGCTGATCGTCTCGAATGTACTCGTGCGCGCCGCGCCGACGTCGCCGGGATAATAGACGCCCGCCGCCACCCATATTTCCGTCACAATGCTGCTGCTTCGCGCCAGGTCCAGGGCATCCGAAAGCTCGACGAAAGCGTTCGACCAGTCAGCCCCGTTGTTCATTCCCGTCGCCGATTGATCAACATACAGTCGGGCCGGCGGATCATCGTTCTCCAGCTCTGTCGCATCCACGACGGCGTCCGCCACATCGACGGCGCTGATTCGAAAACGGCGCGTTCCAATCAGATAGTCGGCGTCCTCCGCCGCAGCCAGCGTGACCGTCATCGGCTGATTGCTGCCGTCGAACACGAGCGACGCGCCGGACTGAATCGTGAGGTCGTTGTCCCCCGGCTCTGCCGAGACACTGACATTCAGCGGCACTGCAGGTGGAACGGCCATTTGAATCGTGAACGACGCCGTGCCTCCTTCCGGCACGGACAACATCGTCTCGCTGACGTCAAAAGCCTGCGGCAACGGTGTGTACTCAATCATCAGACGAGGCGGCGAACCGGCGTTGTTTTCCGACAGCTCAATCTGCCCGCCCTGCCGATCACCGGTCCCTCCCTCACCTGCGAGTTGCAGACGAAACGCCGTCGTCGTGCCGTTCGCGCCATACAACGCCTGGATCGACGACGACACATCCAACTGCACGGCGCCCGGACTCTGCGTCACATTCGCTGCGAGCAGACTCGCCGTCGTTTCGAATTCTGAGGCCACGATCGCGCCGACCGGTACAACATCTGCCTGGTAGAGATCCGTCACAACGCCGGTACTCAGCACGTTGAACGAAAGTGTCGCCTGATCAATCGCCACGAACTCAGGGATCGTTGACAAGTCAAACTTGAGATAAACGCGGGCGACTGCGTGGAAATCGCCGCATACCTGAAACGGCGGGAAGGGAATCGGAACGCAGACATTCTGCGATTCATAGAACGGCCCCGTGGGAAATGCCGAGAGTCCCGGGAACGGGATGTTGCCGATCTGCGGAAACGCGACGCAGTTGACGCCCGCAATGGCGAACGGATCCGTGTAGACGCAGTCGCCCTGGCCGTCCGGCAACGGCGCGACGAACAGGTTTGCATCAATGAGATGCGCATCCGTCAATGTTGTCGTCTCGAGGACCAGTGTGTCTCCGAAACTCGGAGACGCCAGCAAAGCAAGAAGCACAACAGCGCAGAATGCCGACAGATTCACTCGAATATTATTCGTCTTCCCTCCCCTGCTTCCTTCTGGAGCTTGGCATATCAAGCGAACGCTGGACGTTGGGTTCATCCTGCAACTGGCATTTGCGCGATCCATCCTGACCTCCTCATGTTTGACAGCCCGAACGCGTGGCGTTCGAGCTGCGCAAAGTAATTCTCACGGCGCTTGTTACTGGCCCTGACAATCCACACAATCCGACGACAATCCACTCAGCGGCATGACGAGATAGTCCTGCGCGACATGCGTGCCTTTTTGAATCTCTTGATAAAAGACATGTCCGTCGAGGAATGCCACGTTGTGCTTCCATTCGTCACCGTGCCGCCACGCCCGGTTAATCGTGTCATTGACGTTCCAGTCGTACACCCAGCCGTAATCACCGATCAGAATGAGCCGAGCTGGATCGTTGCATCGTGTCCGCGTCAGGCCAGGCAGCACCTGGTTCGCCTCATGCAGGACCAGCGAACAGGGATCGCTGTTTGCGATCTGGATAGGAATCGTCCCGATCATCAGCAGGTTTGGAGAGTAACTGGTCCCGAAAAAGTCATAGTGCGTTCCAACGACTGTCTCTGCGCCTTCGTCACGCACGCAACGATACATCGGCGCGTCATTCACATCGACGGACAGATTCATGTACACATTCAGCGGCTTCGGCTTCTTGAATGGCGGAATCGCCCCCTGCTTGCCGCCGTAGTTAATCTGCACGTTGTCCACCGACGTTGGACTCTGCATGAAGTGATCGTCATTGTCGTCGAGGTACATGTGCCACGCCTCGGCCAGGCCTTTCAGATTGGCCTGGCAGGCTGTGCGGTCGGCCATGCGCCTTGCAGCGCTCAGCCCGGGAAGGAGAACGGCGATCAGCAGGGCGATGATCGCGATAACGACGAGCAATTCGAGCAACGTAAACGCCGCACGTCCGCTCATGGAATTCGGGATCAATACCGGCACACTCACGTCCCCGTCCTTCCCGGCGCGGATTCTGAGTTGGCGTTGTTCTCAATGTCGGAAAGTCGCTCAGCGGCTTCCCGCTTCAGCCAGCCCGGGCCGTCCAGCCCTCGGCACGCATTATACAACTCCTCGGCACGATCCAAATGCTTTTGTCGCCGATTCAGCTCGGCCAATGCAAACGCCTGCAGCAGCGATGCTTCCGTCGGCATCGACCTCTCAAACGTTGCCGCGTCAATCTCTCCCAACAGGAGGCTGGCCACCAGTGCTTCCGGCGCCGGACGCTCATCCAACGATCGCGATCCGAAGTAACTCGCCGCCCGCCGCGCTCGGTCCAGTCGCCCCGCCTCCCATTCCGCAAGGAACCAAAGAAACTGCCGCTCGTTGACGACCTGAAGTGCACGCGTCGCCGTGTCCTCGATTTCAGACTTGGCCGAATACAGTTGTCTTTCCGAGGCTTCGCGTCTCTTGACGGCGTTTTCCGCCATGCGCCACGCGAAAACGACATACGTCATCGCACTGACCAGAATCGCGAGAATACTCAGCGACACGATCGTCGTCGCGCGATGCCGCGCCGCCAGTTTCCTGAACATGTACCAGCCGCTGTCGCGCTTGGCCGAGATGGGATCACCGTTCAGATAGCCGCGAACATCTGCTGCCAACTCTCCGGCACTGCGATAACGGCGCGCCGCCTGTTTGGAGAGGCATTTGAGCACGATCGTTTCCAGTTCGTCGTCGATTGCCTTTCGAATCAAACGCGGTTTCTGGGGATCGGCATGCAGGATGTTGTCTTCAATCTCGCGCCGCGTGCCGACGACCGGATACGGAAACTGCCCCGTCAGCATCTCAAACAGAACGACGCCGAGTGAATAAACGTCGGTCCGCAGATCGATGCCGGACGGAATGCACTCCACCTGCTCGGGGCTCGCCCAACGCAATGAGCCCAGGAACTCTCCGGATTCTGTCATGGCGGAAAATCGCTCGTCCGTCTCGATGCCGCCGTCCAGAACCTTCGCAAGGTCAAAGTCGAGAACGTGCGGCTCGCCGCGCGGATCGACAAGGATATTCGCCGGCTTCATATCGCGATGAATAACGCCTTTCAAATGCGCCGCATCCAGCGCTTCGCAGATTTTCGCAAAAACAGTCAGCAATCGATGCATCGACTGTTTCTCGGCTCGCGCCTCGGCCTTGGTGCGATGCGAACGCGAACCAAAACCCGCTGCCGAAACAGGCGCGTTCAAGTCGAACGACGTGGCGCGCTGGTGCGCAACGTAATCGTCCAACGTCAGGCCCGGGACATACTCCATCACGTAGTACATGCAACCGTCAACAGTGCCCGTGTCGATGATCCCCACGATGTTCGGATGATGGAGCTGCCCCAATACACGGACGCCCCGTTCAAGACGCTTCCGGTTTTCTGGATGGGCCGTTGCGCCGCCGCGAACAATCTTGACGGCCACGCGACGCTTCGTGGATTGCTGAACTGCTTCGTACACCACGCCTTGTCCGCCGCCGGACAGCTTGCGCTTCAGCAGGTAGCCGGGAATCGAAATGCGCGCGTCGCCGACGACGGCCTCGATTGCGTCGGGCACAGGCGTGGCGAGAACCGTGTCGTCGGACGGCGGCGCCTTGCGCCCGGGCACACCGCGCTCGACCTGATCACGCGCGCCTGCAATGAGGTCGCGATCGCGGGCGGCGCCGGAAGTCTCTGTTATGTTCGGGTCCGTGCTCATGCATTCCTCGCGATCGGCGACATACCAGCGAAAGGCGCGCCGGGTATTCACGGAAAATACCGAAAATAATCCGATCAGACGGAAATGGACGGAAGAATGCGTCGCAAGCGGTCGTGCGCCCGCGCCCGAAGCATGTAGATTGCACCGATCGATCGCCCCAGCGAGGCGGCAATCTGCGCCGGATCGTCCTGAGCCAGATCGAATCGCCGAATCACTTCCTGATGGTCTGGCGGCAAATTGGCCAGGGCCGCCTGAAGTAACTGCCGCGCCTCTTTGGCCGCAGCGACCCGACTGGGGGTCTGTGAGCACACGCCCAGCGATTCCACAAGGTTCAGGCAGGTCTCATCTTCATTCGCCGCCGTCACACGATGAACAGGACTCGGCCGCTTGGCGGCATCCATGTGACGAATGGCATCGCGAATGTTGTTCTCGGCGAGGCGATACAGCCAAATTTGAAATGCAGCGATTCCTCGAGGATTGAACCGCTGAATTCCGTCAAATGCGTCAATGTAGGTGATCTGAAGCACGTCATCGACATCGAAAACGGCCTGCCATTTGGCGTCAATGCTGGACGCAACTCTGACACGAAGCGGCCCCGCGCAACGCTCAAGCAATCGAGTCATTGCATCGCGGTCACCGCTCGCAGCCGAGATCAATAGATCGTCTTCCTTCTGATTCATGCATTGTGTCCGGCGCGTCGCGCGTCGATTCGTTGATGTCCGCACCATCTTAATTCCGTCTGCGCAATTCACCAAGGGAAAGTACGTGAATGCGATCGGATTCCTTCGCTGGTGGAACACCTCGCTACTGAAAGGAGCCGAGAAATGAGTCTGCAACGCGAATCGACTAGACAGACGCGGCAACAAGCAGTTGGCATTCGCTCCGGCCAGCCGAATCGGTTTGAGACCCATCGGACGCGAACATGGCTCGGAGATTCCTGGAGAAGTGCGTCGCGCCGCCGCTCCGCCGGCGTGATCGCTGCCATCGCATTCCTCGCCGTCATCGCAATCCATGCACCGGCGCAACGAACCAATGCCGACGCAAACGACGCAGACATCGGTTCCCTGGCGGTCAATCAGATTCCTGAGTCCACGTATCAACCCGCAGCACTTTGGCGCTCTTCGGATTCCGACGTATCGATTCGCATTCGATCGGATCGCGGAACGCCGAGACGCATCAGAGGAACCCGACTTCATCCGGCGGCACCCATTCGAGCGGACGGGAGAGACCGATCCATCGCGACAGCCTGCGAGTTCCTGCGATCCAGCAGGAAGCTCCTGGGCATCGAGAACCCGGACGCCGAATTTGCAGTCGCATCTGAATCGGCCGACGAGCTCGGAATGCGACGCATTCGATTCAGGCAGCAATATGCCGGGCTGAATGTCTGGCCCGCGGACGTGAGTGTCCACCTCGATCCGAATGACAACGTGACGACATTGCAGGGATCTTTCATTCGAACGCCCTCCGGATTCGATAACGTGCCCGTTCTGACCGAAGACGAAGCCGCAGATCGGGCCAGGGCGGCGCTCGGAGATGAAGCGGACGCTCAACTGGAAGACATTGAACTGATCATCCACGTGGCAGACGATGGCGCGCCCCGGCTCGCATTCAAGCTGGAACTCCATGTTGCCGCGGACGCCCATTTCCTCACTGTGGTTGACGCCGACACGGGGGACATCCTCCGTTCGTTCAACAGAGTCTGCTTCGCCGCTGCGGGCGGATCGGGCCGGGATCTCTTCGGAGTCACACGACCATTGAACGTGTTTCAGGACGCCGGACAGTTCTATCTGATCGATACCAGCAAGCAGATGTTTAACCCGGAAACCGGCGACGGGGCGATTTACATTCTTGATTCGGCGAATCAGATCAATGAGAACATCAACACAATGCCGATCGTCTCATCGTCCAGTGCGACCAGTTGGACAATCCCGGATTCCGTGAGCGCTGCCTTCGGACTGTCGAAAACCTACGACTATTACCTCCACCAGTTCGGACGCAATTCGCTGGACGGCAACGGCGGAACGATCGTCGCAGTCGTGCGCTACGGTCAGAACAATCCAAACGCCTTCTGGACGGGGCAAGCGATGTTCTTCGGCGGCGGAGACGTCCCCTTTGCCGGCGCGATGGATGTTGTCGCGCACGAATTGACGCATGGCGTCACCCAGAACGAATCCAATCTGATCTACCAGAATCAGTCTGGAGCATTGAACGAGGCGATGTCCGACATCTTCGGCGAGGTTGTCGAAGCCTATGTCAGCGGCATGACGGATTGGAAGAAAGGCGCCCATCTGGGAATGATCATTCAGGATTTCGCAAACCCGGCAGCGGCACAGCAGATGCCCGGCGTCCCGAATCCGTCCTCGATGAGCGAATTCGTCAGCACAACGAGCGACAACGGCGGCGTGCATGTCAACAGCAGCATCATCAATCACTGCTTCTATCTCCTTGCCCAGGGATCTCCCGGCGCCATCGGACTGGAGGATGCGGCCGCCATTTTCTACAGGGCGAATACCGTCTATCTGGGGCAGAGTTCAGACTTCGTGGATGCCCGCCTCGCGTGTATCGATTCCGCGGAAGATCTCTTTGGGGCGGGCTCGGCCGAAGTGCAAATGACGGCCGCCGCATTCGATGCGGTCGAGATCACCGGGAGCGGACCCACGGGCGGTAACGGAAGCCCCGCGAGCGTCGACGACGCGATGGAGGAGAATGACGCCATATCGCAGGCGAGAACGATTCAACCGGGGAGTTTCCAGCTTCAGGGCGAGGATGAAGACTGGTTCCAATTCAGCGTCAGCGGATCGAGCGAAGTCACAATCCTTGTCAGTGGCCCTGAAGGCGACCTCGATCTGTGCATCTTGGACGGCAACGGGGAAATGCTCGGCTGCTCCGTTTCCAACGGATCCAACGAAGCGCTCGCTGGAACCGAGTCAGGACCGGCGACGCGATACATCGTCGTTTACCCCTACGAAGGCGCCGCAAGCA
>JAJDEC010000007.1 GCA_029259995.1 Phycisphaerae bacterium | reverse complement strand
ATCTTGATGACATCCCCGGCTTCGTCGCTGAAGCGATGGGACAAAGCGATTGCCGAATTGGCGACTTCAATGCCAACGGTATGACAGACGGTCACGATGTCGGACTGTTCGCGGCAGCGCTGCTCGGCGCATAGAAAACCGATCCCATTGCGCGATGGCGGGACTTCAATGCGGCATCATCGTGCCTGTATATTGCGCACTGGAAGCGCAACGAGTCGGCGTTTGCGATTCGACATGCGATTTTGCGTGCTCGCTTTCATCTCTGGCGCATCGCATTTTAAGTGGCGTGAACAATGGGTCCTGCTGCCGTTCGATCAGATAGCAGCCCTTCCGGAAATCAGTACTGCGAGCTACGGAGTTTCATCGTGACACGACCATCTCCTTCCGCCTCTGCATCTCTTAACGCATTGGAATCGCGACGCCTTGTCTCGCCGACCCCAATGACGCGTCGGCAGTGGCTGGGTATCGTTCCCGTCGGCATCGCACTCGGCACGACAGGTTCGCTGTTGTTCGCCGACGAGGACACGAAGACCAACGGCCCGTCGGGCTCCCCCATGCCGGAAGGCTTTCCGTCGCAGCCGCGCGAACTCGTCCAGGCCGTCGTTGGGGCCAGCCACACGAACATCGACAAAGTACGCGAGCTCGTAACGGAGCGACCGGCGTTGGCACGGGCGTCGTGGGACTGGGGGTTCGGCGACTGGGAATCAGCGCTGGGGGCTGCGTCGCACATGGGGCGCGCGGACATTGCGACGCTGCTGATGGCGCATGGTGCGCGGCCCAACCTGTTCACGCTGGCGATGATGGGGCATCTCGCCGCGGTCAAGGCGACGATTCAAGCGATGCCGGGCATTCAGAAGACGCTGGGACCACATGGGATCACGCTCTTGAATCACGTTCGCGCCGTCCAATGGCATGCGACGAACAGCGACGAGCACAAGGCGCGCGCCCGCGACGTCGAGAAGTATCTCGAATCACTCGGCGACGCCGACAATGGGCAGAAGAATCTCGAACTCCCGGACGAGCAGAAGCAGACATACGTCGGCAAGTATCGGTTCGGTTCGAAGACCGATGAGACGATCGACGTGGCGCTGAACAGGCGCGGAATGCTCGCACTCACGATCGGGCCGGACGGCGTGCCGCGAAACCTGTTTTGCGAGGCGAAACATTCATTCCGCCCCGGTGGCATCACGGAGACGCGGATTGACTTCTCTGTCGAGAAGGGGCGCGCGACAGCATTGACGATTCGAGACGCCGAGTTCGTTCTGACAGCGAATCGCGAGTAGACGCTGACGCAGCGGGCGAATTTCGCCTTACGCCTCTGCCATCTCCGCCTCGATCACGTTCGTCCGGAATCCGTCGTACGCCTCGCCGATCTGCTTCGCCATTGAATCCGGGAAAAGATGGAAGTCGCCTGATGCCAGTGCGCGGACGATGCCGTCGGCGACGAGGCTGGGCGATTCGGCGATGTCGTCGAGACCCGCATCATGGCCCATGTCCGTCGCGATTGGTCCGGGATGCACGCTGAGGACCTGCGTACCCTGCTGCTTCAGATCTTCACGCAGCGCCTGCGTGATCGAATACGCCGCCGCTTTCGATGCACAATAGGTCGCGAACTGCGGGAAGCACTTCATTGAGACCACAGAGTTGAGCTGCACGAACGCCCCGCCTCCGTTGACCTTCAACACGGGCGCAAACGCCTGCGCCATGTGGAGGAGACCGAAGACGTTGACGTCGAACTCGGATCGGAGGTCCGTGGCGGCGTTGCTCGACAGGGCCGTTGCTGTCTTGAGAATGCCGGCATTGTTGATGACGAGTTGCACGTCGCTCGCGATTTTCGCGGCGGCGGTGATTGTCTCGGGCTTGGAGAGATCGACGGGAATGGCGATGACTTTGCCGGGATGCGATTGTACGAGCTTGGCGACGGAGTCCGTCCTGCGAACCGCGGCATAGAGCTTCGAGACGCCGCCGGCGAGGAGGGCTTCGGCGATGGACAGACCGATGCCGCGATTGGCGCCGGTGACGAGAGCGACTTTGCCTTTGATATTGAATGCCATGTGTGTGGACCTTTCGTGCGGCACATTGAATCGCTGATGGCCTGCCGCGAAAGGCCGTCCAGCAACACGCTCGTGGATAATAGGCGCGATTTTCCGGATCGGCCTCATGACTGAGCGGCGGTGTGGGACAGGATGTCGCGACGCAGGGTGCAGGTCGCGCTGCGAAAAGGGGTACGCGAAAAACCGATCGGGTATGATTGGGGGATGTCGTTGCCCGCCGGCCCATCCAAGTCGTCCGTCGCACCTTCCAGCAAGCCACGTGCATTCGACATCATTGAAATTGTTCTTCGCGAATCGTATGGCATCAAGGACTGCGTGTCGCCGAATGACCGAATCGACGAATTCCTGACGTCGAGTTTGGGCGAATTCGATCCGGACGAATTCAGCATTGCATTGGTTGATGAATTCGGCATACCTCTGAACCAGGACGACTGGGATTTCCTGACGGGCTGGAAGCTTTGCAAGAAGCCCGAAGAGTGGGAATGGCGATTCGCGCCGCTTTTCACTTTCGGCAGGTTGGCGGATCTTATTGCGCTGCGCGCCGAAATCGGCCAGGC
>JAJDEC010000600.1 GCA_029259995.1 Phycisphaerae bacterium | reverse complement strand
CGGGCGATCCGGACTGAATGCGCACGAGTTTATTGTCGACTGTCGTCCGTTCGAAAAGTCAGCCGGCGTGAAGATTGACGATATTGCGAAGCGTTTGATCGATTACGGATTCCATGCGCCGACAATGTCGTGGCCCGTGATCGGGACATTGATGATCGAACCGACGGAAAGCGAATCGAAAGCCGAACTGGATCGATTCTGCGACGCAATGATCGCAATTCGCGAGGAGATCCGGGCCATCGAGGAGGGGCGATCGGATCGCGAGCGCAATCCGCTCAAGGGCGCGCCGCATACGGCGCAGATGGTCACGTCCGACAGCTGGGATCGGGGCTATTCGCGAGAGCAGGCGGCATATCCGCTCGCCTGGGTGCGTGAACGGAAATTCTGGCCCGCAGTCGCGCGGATCGACAACGCCTGGGGAGATCGCAATCTCTTCTGCACGTGCCCTGATCCGGCCTCGTTCGAATGATCAGGACAAATCGGATTGTTCATTCTTGAAAAGCGTTGAAAGCGCATCTATCTCGTTTTCGTCTTCCTGGAATTGCTGGCTGATAATGTCCGCTAGCTTTTCCCGGGCCGAATTCAGGGCGGATTCAAATGCAGACGACCGTCGCGGCCTTGATCCCGACAGCGCAGCCATCACGGCGGCCGCCTCTCCGGACGACAGGGACTCGCCGATGATGGAAGAGAACAGCTCCGCTTCGTAGGCACCTGTGTCCGGCCGGTACTTGACGCAGGCACCGGCATTTCGAAGCAGGCGGATGTCACGATAGAACGTGCGTCGGCTGATGTTCAATCGATTGCAGATGGCGTCGGCTCGCATTGAACCCGAATTCTGACGAAGCATCGCACCGAGGCGAAGAATTCGGGAAAGTCGATCTTCTTTCTGCGAGATACCGGCCACGACGATTGGTCCAACACTTTCACTTGAATTCAACCATTCCGCATGAGCAACTTTGCACGATAGCACGCTCGGCAATGTCCTGACAGCCGCGGCTCAGTATCGACTCAGGCCAAGCGTGAATAAAACGGCCGATCCCGAGTGTGTGCCAACTAGGATGGCACTGATAATCAGAAATCCAAGAAAAAAGACTGCCGGATTACCCGACAGTCTTTAGTTGAATACAAAGTGGTATAGTGTGGTCTAACAGTGTCTTCGGCGTCGATGCTTGATTGCTATCAGTGGAATTACGGTGCCAAATAGACCGAATATTCCCAATGCCCCGCAGATTCCGCTGGAATTACCAGTCTGCGCGATATCCTGCATTGTGAGTGCGTCAGTCTGCGGATGTTGAAGTCCGCTGGGTACGCGTCCATTCTGAGCGCCGAGTAGCAGTAACTGGACGTCATATGTCAGATCGCGGGCATTGAGATTGAATGTTTCAGTGGTCGAATCGGCATCGAGGTCAACGAACGCCGCGTCATACAGCGCGTTTTCCAGGAAATCGACGAGCGCTGCAATGTCATCTTCGCTCAGTCCGAGTCCTGTGTCGTCCGGACCGCGCGGATTTGTGAACTGCTCCGACAGATTTCCGTGATTCGCGGAGAATTCGGCCGCGGGCGTGCCCGCGTTAAAATACTCCACGACTTCGCGGATCGTTTCGAATTCGCCGCTGTGCATGAAGGGGGCGCCGTCTCGCAACTGGCGAAGTGTCGGCGCCTTGAACTTGAATCGATCCGCATCGTCGCCCGTTGACTCGGCGCGACCTGGATCGTGGAATTCCGTATTGTTCAATGCCTGCTGTGCGAGTTCGACGAGTGGATGGTCGTGCAGCCCAATGTTGTGGAAATTCTCTTCAACCAGTATTCCGGCCTCGTCGCCGAGCGTCTTGTTCATCGCCGGGCCGCTGTGGCAAGCGACACAATTCGCGCCGCCATTGACAGCGGATTCGTAGAAGAGATACGCGCCGCGGAGTTGCGTGCTCGTCATTGCATCGTCGTCGCCGTCCAGAAACTTGTCGAACGCCGTATTTCGCGTGACCACGGTTCGAAGGAATGCGGCGATGGCGCGACCGGCCGTGCCGTCGTTGACGAGATCGTCGAGATTTCCGGAGAGGTCGGCGATGGCGGCTTCATCGGGAAACGCCCGGCGGAACAGCTCGACGTACGCCGGGATGTCCTGAAGGGCAAACCGCTGCATTTCGAACATACGATGGGCCTTGAAGGTGAATTCGACGGTATTTTCCTGTGGAGGCAGACCGTTCGGATTGATATTCATCTTGGCGGGGTTCGTGTCGTCGTAGGCTTCGCCTGCGGGGCCACTCCAGAACAGTCGATTGTTCATGGCGAAGCCGATCATGTTGGGGGCGACGCGAAACGGGGCGTCCACGGCATCGAAACGGCCGGACATCGTCAGCGCCCCAAGGGCGTCGAACGTATCCACCTGAGTCGGCATCGTATCCGTCAGGCCTTCCGTCGCCGTGCGCCGCGCGACGAATCGCCCCGTGTCGGGATCGATCGTTCCTCGTCCCTCGCCGCCCATTCCGAATGCCGTCACGGCTCCGGCCTTGCTGGCGGTCTCTCCCAGGTGACACGAACCGCAGGAAATCGACTGGGCAAATGCTCGATTGCCGCCGAATTCGGGTCGGACATTGTTGCTTCGAATGGGGTCGAAATACAGGAATTTTCCGAGTCGTTTCTTGGCCGCTGTGACGGCGAATTGAGCATCGTCGGGTTGCGGCATGTCCGCGTCCGTTGCCGGCACCTTGATGGCGTCGACGCTGCCGATTCGATTGGTGATCAAATCGCGGACTTCCTGCGGCGTTTCGGCCACGGCGATGTTGGCAAATGCCACGACGATTGCCGTGACCAGAATGACGGATTCGAATTTCACTGCACGAGCCATTCGGCTTCTCCCTATCTCAATACGAGATGCTCTCAGAAAAGTCACCATTATCTGGAATGTCGGATCGATCGATTGTCAGATTGCGTGGGCTCGCGAGGTAATTCGACGGGTTATCGTATCCACAGATGACGTCCGGAATCAAGCGCCCTCGTGGGCGGCCCCTACGGGGTGCGGGGCGAACGTCGGCCGTCGTTGGCCCTTTCAGGGAAGGTCCGAGGACGCCGCTCACGTCAGGTCTTGACAGTCCGCCGAGTTGGCGCTAAATAAGAGGGCTTCCCGGACACGGGATCTCGCGCGGGTGTAGCTCAGTGGTAGAGCGTCACGTAGCCAACGTGAATGTCGTGAGTTCGAATCTCATCACCCGCTGTTTGAACCGCAGGCGACAGGCGTTGCGGTCGATAATATAGGCACAGACTGGGTTCCGCCCGCAACAGGCTCGGGCGTGGGGTTTGTGTTGTGAGCTGAGCGACGCTGAGTCGGTCGGGCATGATCTAGAAGCCTGGTCGGCTTTTTTTATGCGCCGTGGTCGAAAATATCGGACCATGTCGTGGATGGAGGCAGTTACAAGATGGCCAAAGAAGACGTCAACGAAACAGTGACAGAAGAAACGGCAGAGGCGACGGAAGCCCCGGATGATGTCAAGGAGAAGCTGAAGAAGGCGATTGACGTCAAAGTCGCTGACGCAGGCGTGCTCCGACGCACAGTGACCGTGACGGTCCCGCGCGAAAGCCTCAGCCAGGAATTTGACAAAGAATTCGACGATCTCATCTCGGATGCCGTCGTTCCCGGATTCCGAAAGGGCCGTGCTCCGCGTCGTCTCGTCGAAAAGCGCTATGGTCGCGAAGTCGGCGAGCAGGTCCAGACCCGCATGGTCTCGAACGCCTATCTGGCGGCGATCGAGAAGGAGGATCTGAAGGTTCTGGGCGATCCGATGCTCTGGGTCGACAAGAGCGATGCCGACAGCGAGGCCGAGTCGGGCGAGCGGCTGATGGAGATGACGGACGCATTGGAACATCTGCGAATGCCTGAAGAAGGCGATTTCACGTTCCGTTGCGAAGTCGAAATCAAGCCGGAATTTGACTTGCCTGAACTGAAGGGAATCAAGATCGAAAAGCCGGTCCTGACGATCGACGACGATGACATATCGAAGGAGATCGATCGATTCCGTGCCCGACGCGGAACCTGGGCCCCGGTCGAAGAGGGCGGCAAGGTCGAGGAAGACGACTTGATCGTGGCCGATCTCGTCGCCAAAGTCGGCGATAAGGAAATCGCCAAGAAGGAGAACGAGCAGTTTGCCGCGCGCCCGCAGATGATCGAAGGCGCGGTCGTCTCGGACTTTGGCAAGACAGTGACGGGCGCCACAGTGGGCGACGTCGTGATATTCGAGGCGGATCTGGCGGACGACTATGCGCTTGAAGAGCATCGGGGCAAGAAAGCGAGCTTCGAACTCAAAATTCATGAGTT
>JAJDEC010000599.1 GCA_029259995.1 Phycisphaerae bacterium | reverse complement strand
CGCTCGACGGCGATGTCGCGGGACTGGATGTCGTGCGGCGAACGACGGGCGGCGGCGCGATTCTGCATGATCTGGAGATCACCTACTCGCTGACGATGCCGATCGATCATCCACTCGTCGCGCGGAAACCCAATCGGCTCTATGAGCTGGCGCACGAGGCGATCATCGCCGCTGTCGGCCACGGCGTCCGCATGCTCGGCTGTGATAATTCGGCGTGCGACACATCCGCCCAGCGCGGTCCCTTCTTCTGCTTCGCGCGGCGTCATGGTCTCGATGTGGTGGTTGAGGATGGACGCGGCCCGATGGGGATATCAAAATTCGCCGGATCGGCCCAACGACGCACGCAGTCGTCGATCCTGCAACATGGCTCGATCATGCTGGATTCGCGCTACGCGCAGCAGCCGTCGGCGACGTGGTCGCAGGCAGCAGGCGCCGCGATTCGTTTTGAAGAGGCCGCACGACAGCTGGCGCCGGCGTTTGAAACGGCGTTCGGATTCAGACTGGATGCCGGCGAATTGACGGCGGATGAGTCCATCGCAGCCCATCAATTTGCGAATCGCTACGCATCGAACGCGTGGACGCTGGAACGAAAGCGCTAGGTTGAAATGCAGAGTGATTCAATGAAGCCGCCACAGGCCAATTGCCAGGAACGAACCGGCTATTAGCCGGTTCCACACGTTGAACGATTTCCTTTATGTACCTGGTGTCGCGCCTCATTCAATCATGGGCCTTCGATTCCGGGGGAATTCGGCGCGATGCGATTCAGGCCACCGACAGTGGCATCGCCTTCAATATCCCCGCAATCAGAACAATCGCCGAGGCGAGCAGCACGTTGATCGTCAGCCAGAGTTTGCGCTTGTCGCGAATCTTCTGAAACGCCGGGCTGCGGCCCGTCAGCGCGCTGGCGACGAAGAAGACGACGAACGCCAGCAGGATCTTGATGCCCATCAGCATATCATACGTCGAGTTACCGACGTGCTTGGGGCGCATGACGAAGATGTAGTTGTAGAAGCCGGACGCCATCAGCGCGAGAATCGCGATGCCCATCAGCATGGCGAACCTGGGTCGCGCCGCCTCGTGAAAAGCCTTTCTCGCGTCTTCCGGAATTTTCGCCATCGCCGGTACCACGACGACGAGTGCGAAAACGGCCGCCCCTGCCGCCGCGATTGCGCCGAAGATGTGCACCCAGCGAACGCCCAGCAATATCAGTTCGTGCGTATCCATGTTGATTCCAATTCCAGTCCGAGTCGAAGCGAATCTTTCATCGCCGCAACGTGCAAGTGTCAACTACGCCGAGGCAATTTCGCCGGCGTACAGTTTGAGTTCCTCTTCGAAGTCGCGCATGCGGATGTCGAACGTCGCTTCCACGGGGCGCACGTCGCAGACGCTGTCTTCCTGCGACATCTGCACCTGGCCGACGTCGAAGCGCAGCATCTTCGGGAGAATCGGCAGCTTCATCAGCGTCCTCGCCAGCAGCTTCGCCTTGAACACCGGCGTCCAGACGAGCGGCTTCCATTGCAATGCCCCCGGAATCCTCGCTTTGCATGTGCGATAGAGCTGCTTCCACGACAGTGCCGTCGCGCCGCCAAGTTCGTAGGCCTGACCAATCGTGCCGCTCATCCCCAGCGCCGCAACAAAGCAATGCGCGACATCGCGCACATCAACGGGCTGAAGCTTCGCCTCGCCGCTGCCGAAGTACGGGATCACAGGAAACGGCGCCGGAATGAATCCGAACACGGGCACGAACGCATCGCAGACGAACACGCGCATCATCCGCATGAATTCGCCGTCGGGACCGTGGATCAGGCTGGGGCGGAAAATCGTCCAGGCCAGTCCGCAGTCGCGGATGTAGCATTCGGCGGCCCATTTCGTCTTGTGGTATTCGCTGACGGCGTCAGCACGCGTGCCGAGCGCCGACATGTGAACATATCGCGGTACCCCTGCTAGCTTGCAGGCGTCGACGACGCGCATCGTCGCTTCCAGGTGAATCCGTTTGAACGTCTGCCCCTGAAACGGCGACTCCGTGATGATTCCGACGAGATGGATCGCAGCGTCGCAGCCGCGCACGGATTCGGCCAGGGCCGCATCGTCGAAGATGTCGCCGACGACGACTTCATATGAATCCGAAGACAGATCGCGAAACACGGACGCGAACTTCGATTTGTCGCGCACAAGGCAGACGGGCCGAAAGCCGTGACGCACAAGTTCACGAACGACGTAGCGACCGACGAACCCCGTCGCCCCCGAGACGAAGACGCGCGAAGGCCCCGCCGAAGCGGCTTCCGTTGATTCACTGGTCTTCGCTGTCACTTCGTCCGTCATTCAAGTCTCCCACGCGCGCCTGTCAGTCGCAGGGCAAAGCCGGCCGCGCCGCCGGAATACCCATGGTGGGCGATGATATCACGGCAGGAACACGGGTCTAGCCGCGACAACACGCATCCCCTTCATACAATTCACGTAGGAAGGAGGGCTGGATGCAGAAAAAACTGCGTTTCATCGGATTTATCGCACTTATCTGTTTTGGCGTACATCTCGCGATCGGTTCGCACGGCGAATTCAAACTGTCGCCCGTCTTCGGCCCTGGCGCGAAGCCGCCTGACGCCGATCGGCCGTTCAAGTTTGCCGTCCTCGGAGATACCCACGCTTATCGTGGGAATCTCAAGAACGCGGTTCGCCTCGCGGCGCAGCGAGACTGCCGGTTCCTCATCCAGCTGGGCGACTTCGTGGACTATGACGACACGATCGAGTACCGCGATTTCCTCCGGCAACTGAATCCGGTCAGCCTCCCGATCCCCGTCCACCTGACGCGCGGCAATCACGAAACGATGGCGCCGGACGGCGGCTTCAGCGACATCTTCGCGCAGCACGTCGTCCCGACGTATCGCACATTCGAATATGGCGACTCGCTCTTCTGCATCCTCGACAACTCCGACGGCCAGTTCGCGCCGCCCCAACTCCGCGAATGCGATCAGCGGATCGAGACGTTCCGTGCGTCGAATCCGAGTGGTCCTGTCTTCCTGTTTATGCACATGCCGCCCGATCTTCCCGGACTGGAAAGCCATGACATGCTCGACACGGAATCGATGCGCCTGCGGCTCATCGCCCGAAAGCACCACGTGTCGATGATCTTTGCGGGACACGTCCACGATCATCACGACGCGATGCTCGACGACACGCGCGTCGTCATCTCCGGCTGCGGCGGTGGAAGCCTGCGAGCCCCATCGACGAGCACACATTACCTCGAAGTGACTGTTCGTCCGCACGATGCCGCCGACGTCGAAGTCGTTCCTTTCGACGCTGAAAGCCGCGTCTGGGCCGCCCTCCGCTATGGTTTCAATGTTCAGGCCATGCGATATCAATGGCGCTGCCTCGGCGTGACAATGTTGCTCCTGACGATCTCAATCCTTCGATGGCGGCGACGGGCTGACAGGAATCACGTACGGGCAGACGCGGCGGACGAGAAAGTCGCCCCCGATTGCGAACCGGCCGACTAAGTTGAACTGCAGAATGATTCATTGAATCCGTCACCGGCCTATCGCCCGTAACGAACCGGCTATGAGCCGGTTCCACACAATGAATGATTCCCATTAGGTAATTAGCGTGCTGGCAGCCGGGGCGGCAGTTTCCAATCCGCCGCGATTTGGCTATGCTCTGGGGCCCTGACCGGGGCAGATCGGACGTCCCGGTCGCCCAAGGACGCGAGAGGAACTCATTGCGATGCAAGTTCGATTCACCTGCCCCGCCTGTAACGAGTCTCACGTGCTCGACATGCCGGAAATGACAATCCATATGACCTGTTCCCGAACCGGCAAGACGCTGGAGCTCCGGCTCGTCGGCGGTGGCGAAGTGAAGGCGAAGGTTCTGGGCGAAGAGACGGCGGAAACCGCCGAATAGGCCCCGCAGCGTGGGCTACGCCGACCGCCAACGCTGGTTCTGCCCTGGATTGGCAGGTACGGCCTCGCTTCACGGAGTCGATTCCGTCTGCCGCGTGAGCCACGCCCTCCCATGCCGATATCGCCTATAATGCATCGCCGGTCTTCCCGCGCGGGCGGCGAATGACGAATGGCCATTCATAGAGGGCCCCCCCATGCTTCTGCTGGCAGAGAATACAGTCCAAAACGCGCAGGAAACGTGGATCGACACGTTCCGGCAGTTGATGCACTATTACGTGCCCCCGCTGGAATCCACGGCCGAAGTCAACGTTGGCGGCATCGTCGCCGTCGCGTTCGGCCTGTTTCTCGTCTTTCGCGGCGGACGATATGAACGCCACGTCGTCACGGGCTTCGCGTTGGTGCTCGGTGGATATCTGGGCCATCTCCTCGCGGGCCTGATCAACGCGCCGGGACCGATCACAGTCGCCCTGTGCTCCGTCGCCCTGGCGGCGATCGCCTACAAGACCTTCAACTGGTGGCTCGCCATCGGAAGCGTGATCGTGCTCTTCGCGATCGGTCTGACATTCCAGTTGGGCCACGGCGATCTGAAAGCGTATCTCCCGCAGGACGCCCAATACAGCAAGCGAATTGAGAATGACAAGATCTCGCTGGCGTCTCCGGAACAGCAGGTTCGGAATCTCAATGCGGATTGGCGCACGCAGCTCTCCCGCATCGGCGAGAACATGCTGGGGGAAGTGCGCAAATTTGACTTCGCCTCGTGGATCATCCCCGTTGCCATGGCCGTGCTCGGCGCCGTGCTGGCTTATTGGGCCCTGAGGACGTTCGCCATCTTCTGGCTCGGATTCATCGGTGCGAACATATCGGTTCTCGGCGCCTGCACAATCATCTGCGCGAACTCGGACCTTCGGGACTCGATGTTCGCAAAGCCACATGTCCCCGCATTTATCGTGCTGGGCATCTGGGTTCTGGGACTCATCTGGCAGGCCCGAGAAGCACGATTCCCGAAGAAACCCGCCCCATCTGCCGACGGCGGCGAATCCAAATCGTAAGCTATATCCAGTTGTAGTGACTAGGAGGCATGGTTAAACCTCGCTTGCCTGTGGCGGCGCAACGAGAGGATGAACCGTGCATTATTTATCAGCAGAATTTGCGTATCTCGGCCCCGGGTTCGCGCTGTTGTTGACGCTCATCGGCGTCATCTACGGCCTGTTCGGTTGGCGCATCGTCCGTATGCTTGTCGTGCTGGACGCCATCGCGCTGGCAGCGGCGATCGGTCTTGGATTACAAGATCCGCGCGTCGCGATCCTGCTGCCGGTCTCCCCCGTTCCGGCGGCAATCTTCATTCTGTTTGTACTGCCGCTGGTGGCGTTCAAGTATCCGCGGCGCGCGGCTGTCGCATTTTTCGGCATCGTCGGATTCCTCGCATCGCTGTTGTTCCTTCTGGACGTGTCGATGGACATGGACATGCGGATTGCCTTCTGCATTCTGGGCGGTGGCGTGACCATGGCCCTGGGGATGACGCTCTATCAACCGACAACAGTCTTCGTCACGGGCATCCACGGCGGGTTCCTCGTCGCGGCGGCCATGGCGATCATCGCTGCGTATCCGTCGAACTTCATCGGCGGCTTCGTGCAGTCTGCGCAGTCGAGCTTTGAATACATGATGCCGGCAGCGGCGGCGGCGTTCTCGGCGATCCTGATCGCCGTGCAATGGGCAGACATGCAGGGAAGCGAAGCGTCGAGCGGTTTTGCCGAAGAGGCCTGAGACGTCATTCGATGCCGTGGAGGTATCGACGGATGGCGTTCTGACCGACGACATTTGAATGTGCCCGCGCCTTTGACACATCGCGTATAATCTCAGAATTCGCACACTCATGAATTCACAGCCTGCATGGAGGCTTGGCTAGCTGCATGTGTAAATCGTCCGGATTCGTCCATCTGCATTGTCATACGAACTACAGCCTGCTCGATGGCGCCACGCGCGTGAACGAGATGATCGCCCGCGCCAAGGAAATGGGCCAACCCGCCGTCGCGATCACGGATCACGGCAATCTCTTCGGCGCAATTGAGTTTTACAACAAGGCGATCGACGCCGGCGTCAAGCCCATCATCGGTCTCGAAGCCTATATCGCCCCGGGTGATCGCCGCGTCAGGGAAGCCATTGACGGCGAGACGAGCTATCACCTGTTGCTGTTGGCGATGAACAACCAGGGTTATCGCAACCTGCTTAAGCTGTCGTCGCTGGCGTATCGCGAAGGCTTCTACTACAAGCCGCGCATCGATCGCGAATCCCTGGCCGAATTCAACGAAGGGCTGATCTGCACGAGCACCTGTCTCGGCGCCGAAATCCCCCAGGCCCTGATGAAGCAGAATCGCGCCGTGGCCGAGCAGCACTCCGACTGGTATCTCAAAACCTTCGGTCCCGAGCGCTTCTACATCGAACTCCAGGATCACGGCCTCGAAGAACAGCGCCAGATCAATCCGGAACTGATCGACATCGCCAATCGCAAGGGCGTCGGCCTGATCGTGACGAACGACGTGCACTATCTCCGCAAGGAGGACGCCGGACCACACGACATCCTGCTCTGCATCTCGACGCGCGCCCTGGAAAAAGACGAAAACCGGATGCGCTTCACGGGCGAGGAGTTCTATCTCAAGAGCACGGAAGAGATGGCGGCCCTCTTTCCGACGATTCCCGAGGCGATGTCCAACACGCTGGCGATCGCCGACAAATGCAACGTCGATTTCGATTTCAACAAGCGATACACGCCCCACTATCACTCACCCGACGAGAAGACGCCTGAAGACTACCTGCGCGAACTCGTCTACAAAGGCGCGGCCGAACGCTATCCGGAAATCACGCAGGAGCTCCGCGAGCGCATCGACTACGAACTCGAAGTCATCCAGAGCAAGGGCTTCAGCAGCTACTTCCTGATCGTCTGGGACTTCGTGCAATACGCGCGCGCGCTGCACATCCCCTGCGGCGCCCGCGGCAGTGGTTGCTCCAGCGTCATCGCGCATTGCCTTTATCTCTCGCAGCCTGATCCGATGCACTACGGTCTCTACTTCGAACGCTTCATGGATCCCGATCGCGACGAGATGCCGGATATCGATATCGACATCTGCCAGGACAGCCGCGAAAAAGTCATCCAGTATGTGCGCGACAAGTACGGCCACGTCGCGCAGATCATCACGTTCATTACGCTCAAGGCGCGGGCCGCGATTCGCGACGTCTGCCGCGTGCTGGACGTACCGCTCGCGGAGGCGGACAAGATCGCCAAGCTGGTGCCCGAAGAGCTGAAGATGACGCTCGACAAGGCGCTCAAGCAGGAGCCCGAACTCAAGCGGATGTACGACGAGGATCCGCGCATCAAGCGCGTCATTGACGTCGGTCGCCGCATCGAAGGCTTCCCTCGCAATCCCAGCGTCCACGCCGCGGGCGTCGTCGTCGCTGAGCAGCCGCTGGACGACATTCTGCCGCTCTACCAGCAGCCCGGCGCAACGTCGGCGATCACACAGTTTGACGGACCGACGGTTGAAAAAGTCGGCCTGCTGAAAATGGACTTCCTCGGGCTCAAGACGCTCAGCGTCCTCGCGCTGGGGCTGGAGCTGGTGCAGAAGAACTACGGAACCGAGATCGATCTCGAGAAACTCGATCTTGATGACCAGAAGGTCTACAAGCTCTTTGCGGCCGGCGAAACGAAGGGCGTTTTTCAGTTCGAGTCCGGCGGCATGCGCGGCGTTCTGATGAAGATGCGACCGAACCGCGTCGAGGATCTGATCGCCGCGAATGCGCTTTATCGACCGGGTCCGATGGTCAACATCGATCCCTACGTTGCCCGCAAGCACGGCGAACGCTGGAAGACGCCGCATCCGATCATGGACGACGTGTTGTCGGAGACGTTCGGCATCATCGTCTACCAGGAGCAGGTTGCGCGGCTTGTGAACCAGTTGGGCGGCGTCGAGCGCAAGCGCGCGTTCCGCCTCGCCAAGGCGATCAGCAAGAAGAAAACGAAGCTCATTGAGGCCGAGCGAGAACCGTTTATCGAGGGCGCCAACAAGCACGGCGTGGACAAGAAAGTCGCCGCCGAGATCTTCGATCAGATCATTCCCTTCGGCGAATACGCGTTCAACAAGGCGCACTCGACGGGCTACGCCCTCGTCGCCTTCCAGACTGCCTATCTCAAGGCGTATTACCCGCTCGAATTCATGGCGGCCCTGCTCACGTACGACATGGGCGACACGGACAAAGTCTGCGATTACATCGACGAGTGCAAGCGGCTCGGGATCGATGTGCGACCGCCCGACGTCAACAGCAGCGGCGTCGATTTCACGCCTGTGCCCGAGAAGAACGACAAGCCCGGCTTCATTCGATTCGGTCTCGCCGCCATCAAGGGCGTCGGCGAAAAGGCGATGGAGGCCATCGTCGCGGAACGGGACAAAGGCGGCCCGTTCAAGGACCTCTACGATTTCTGCGAACGCATCGATCAATCGGCCGTCAATCGCGGCGCGTGTGAGGCGTTGATCAAGGCGGGCGCATTCGATTCGACGGGGGCGATGCGAAAAGCGCTGATCAACGTCGTCGACAGGGCGCTGCAGACAGGCGCCGACTTCCAGCGCGATCGCAGCGCCGGCCAGATGACGATGTTCGGAGACTTCGGCGGGACGGATGACGCCGACCACACGATCGGCACGGAAGAGTGGACCGAAGCGGAAATGCTAACCTATGAGAAGGCCGTCCTGGGCTTCTATGTCACGAAGCATCCGCTCGCTTCTCACGAACACACGCTGCGGCAGTTCGCGTCCGCCGATTGTCGCGAGCTCGTCGACTACGGCGAGGGTGCCAAGGTGATTCTCGGCGGCATTATCTCTCGCATCCGCATGGTCACGACCAAGAGCGGCCGCAACGCCGGCTCAAAGATTGCGATTCTCACGTTTGAAGATCTGAGCGGTTCGCTCGAAGCAATCGTCTTCAGCGAACAACTTCAGGAATATCGCGACTTGATCGCCCCGGACAAGATCGTGTTTCTCTCCGGCGAAGTCGATCGCAAGCGCGAAGAACCGGCGATCCGCGTCAGCGAAGTGATTCCGTTTGAAGACGGTCCGCTCCAACTGGCCGAAGCCCTGATTCTCAGAATCAACGGCGATGCACATTTACCCGATCGCCTCGCCGAGTTGAAGGACATCTGCCAGGCACATCGAGGCGATCGATCGTTTCTACTGAATGTGCAGCTACCGCGACGGATGTCCGTCCTGCTTCGCTGCGATACGAAACTGCGCGTGAAACCCGACGATGCATTCCGTGCGCGCGTTGAGAAAGTGCTGGGGCCCGGTGCGTTTGACCTGCGCGGTCGCCGATTCGCGCTCCTGCAACAGCAACTCGACATCGAACCGAAGATGGCGGCGGCCAATTGACGGCCGCGTGGCCCACTCATTCATGAGTCGGGGCGCGATGATGCGAACGAGAGCGAATGCCGCCATCGGCGCATTCCGTCGTTTCACCTTGAGCATGTGGCGGCCCCCTCGGCGCCCGAATCCCATCCTCAGTCCGACATGCCCGATGCGCAGGCATCGCCATCGATCATGGCCACTAGCCGCAGGCAATCGGTTTCAGTGAGTATCCCCAGAATCGAATCGTCGCGCACGATCGGCAGGCAGCCGATTCGCTTCGACACGAGCAGGCGCATGGCCTCGCGCAGTGTCATCGATTCCGTGCCGGTCACAAGATGCTTCGACATGATATCCATGACGCAGGTCGCGCCGATATAGTAGCCGCCGGCCGCCTGCGCTTTCTCATCTTCGATGCCGTCGGCGCCGCATTCGCGGCGGACATCCCGATCGGAAATCACGCCCATCAAGACGCCGTCGCTGGCGACGGGCAAATGGCGGATGTGCAGATCGTGGAACATTTTCGAAGCGACGTGCAACGGCTCCTTCGGTCCGATCGTATGCACGCTCGCGTGCATTCTCGACGTGACAGGCTCATCCAGGCGGGGATCGTCGGCCAATGTTGCATTCTCCCCAGCAAAGAGCCCGAGCAGATCCGAGCAGGAGACGACGCCGACGATGACGCCGCGTCGTTCTATCGGCAATGCGTGGATCCGGGCTTCCGCCATGAGCCGCGCCGCCGTGTGCACTTCCGTTTCGGGATCGATCGTGATGACGGGCTGTGCCATGATCTCGCGCACGCGTCGGGGGCCGACGACATTTTTTCGCCGCCCGTTCACAACACGCTCGACTTCGAGCTTCCAGCCCACGGCGATCAGCAGATCGCGGTCTGACACCATGCCGACCGCTCGATGACCGTCAACGACGGGAAGATGATGAATACGATGTTCCTCCATCAGAGCAATCGCCTTGTCGAGCGAATCGCCGGGATCGAGGGTATGAATTTTCGTTTTTGTGAATCGACTCAGTTGCATGATCGCGATCCTCGTGACTCGACGTTGCTTTGGCTGATTGCATCGACGACGGATGCCGCCCGGATGCATCGCGATATTTCACTAATGAATTCTAGGCTCCTCCTACATATATCGACATTCTTATCCCTATAAATGCGTTGGATATTGAGACGAAGCGCCGTCGACACAATGATCGGGATTCGAATCCCGCAATCGCGTCACGCGCACTTGCAGACATCGAAGGAAACAGCTACATAGGAAGTACACGATTCGCGGCCCGATTCGAGAGGCCGCCGGCGCAACGCCACGTTTCGACGTTCACCGGGGCCAACTGAAAACAAATCCGAATTCGCCGCAAATTGGTGCGATTTAAGTTTGCCCGGCGGTATCCAACCCGCAGCGTCCGAGAGGAATTGTTGAGGAAACGCGATGAATGATCGACCCGCAGTCATGATCGACGGCAATGAAGCCGCGGCTCATGTGGCTTATCACATCAACGACGTCATCGCGATCTATCCGATCACGCCGTCGAGCCCGATGGGCGAATGGGCGGACCAATGGGCAGCCGAAGGGCGCAAGAATCTCTGGGGAAGCGTTCCGTCCGTCGCCGAAATGCAGAGCGAAGGCGGCGCCGCCGGCGCCGTCCACGGCGCATTGCAGACGGGCTCGATGACGACGACGTTCACGGCGTCGCAGGGCCTGCTCCTCATGATTCCCAACATGTTCAAGATCGCCGGCGAACTCACGCCGTGTGTCTTCCACGTGGCAGCCCGTACGATCGCGACGCACGCCCTGAGCATCTTCGGCGATCACAGCGACGTGATGGCCTGCCGAATGACCGGCTGGGGCATGCTCGCCGCCGGCAGCGTCCAGGAAACCATGGACCTTGCCCTGATCAGCTACGCCGCATCGCTCGAATCGCGCATCCCCTTCCTGCATTTCTTCGACGGCTTCCGCACGTCGCACGAAGTCATGAAATGTGAAACGCTGACGCCCGACGACATGCGCTCGATGATCGACGAAAGCCACATCGCCGCCCATCGCGCCCGCGCCCTGTCGCCCGAGCGCCCGGCCATCCGCGGCACGGCACAGAATCCCGACGTCTTCTTCCAGGCCCGCGAGGCCTGCAATCCCTTCTACATGCGATGCCCCGCCATCGTGCAGATCGCCATGGATCGATTCGCAAAGCTCACGGGGCGAAGCTACCACTTGTTCGACTACGTCGGCGCCCCAGACGCCGAACGCATCATCATCATGATGGGCTCCGGCGCAGAAGCGGCCCACGAAGCGACCGACGCGCTCATTGCCGCCGGCGAGAAAATCGGCCTGCTCAAGGTCCGCCTCTTCCGCCCCTTCTCCCCCGATCATCTGCTCGCCGCCCTCCCCAAGTCCGTCAAGTCCATTGCCGTCCTGGATCGGACGAAGGAGCCCGGCGCGGAAGGCGAGCCGCTCTACAAAGACATTCAATCCGCCATGATCGAGGCGTGGAGCGACGAACGGTTACCGTTCGACGCACCACCGCGCGTCGTCGGCGGTCGCTACGGTCTGTCCAGCAAGGAATTCACGCCGGCGATGGTCAAGGCAGTCTACGACAGTCTCAAAGCGGAACGACCGAAGAACCACTTCACGATCGGTATCCGCGACGACATTTCCCACACGAGCCTCGAGGTCGACGAGTCCTTTGACACGGAACCCGACGACGTCGTCCGCGCCATTTTCTTCGGGCTCGGTTCCGACGGCACTGTCGGCGCCAACAAGAACTCGATCAAGATCATCGGCGACGAAACGCCCAACTTCGCGCAGGGCTACTTCGTCTACGACTCGAAGAAAGCCGGCAGCGTCACGGTTTCGCACCTGCGCTTCGGTCCGCGACCGATTCGTTCGACGTACCAGGTCGGCTCGGCAAATTTCATCGGCTGCCATCAATGGTCCTTCCTGGAGAAGTTCGACGTCCTCGGCCGCGCGGCGCCGAACGCGACGCTCCTGATCAACAGCCCCTACGGCAGGGAAGACACGTTTCGGCACATTCCGCGAAAGGTCCAGGAACAGATCATCGCCAGGCGCATCAAGCTCTATGTGATCGACGCCTACGAAGTCGCCAAGGCGGCAGGCATGGGCACGCGCATCAACACGGTCATGCAGACCTGCTTCTTCGCCGTTTCCGGCGTGCTTCCCAAGGATGAAGCGATCGCCGCCATCAAGAAGGCCATCAAGAAGACCTACGGCGCAAAGGGCGATGATGTCGTCAAGAAAAACTGGGAGGCCGTCGACACGACGCTCGCCAATCTGTTCGAAGTCAACGTCCCCGACAAGCCCGAGGGCAATATCAGCATTCCGCTTCCCGTCTCCGGCGACTCGCCTGAGTTCGTTCAGTCGGTTCTCGGAGAGATGATCGCAGGGCGCGGCGACAACCTTCCCGTCAGCGCCCTGCCGATCGACGGCACGTTCCCGACGAACACGGCCCAATGGGAAAAACGCAGCATCGCGCAGGAGATTCCCGTCTGGGATCCGAAGACGTGCATTCAATGCGCCAAGTGCGCGATCGTCTGCCCGCATGCGACGATTCGCATCAAGGCCTACGATCCGGCGAGCCTCTCGACTGCACCCGAAACGTTCAAATCGACAACGGCGCGGGGCACGGAATTCGCAGGCCTTAACATGACGATCCAGGTCGCGCCGGAGGACTGCACGGGCTGCGGCATCTGTGTCGAAGTCTGCCCCGCGAAGAACAAGAGCGAAGCGAGACTCAAGGCGATCAACATGGCGCCGCAGCCACCGCTCCGCAAACCCGAAAGCGAAAACTACAAGTTCTTCCTCGATCTGCCCGAGTTCGATCGCGACAAGCTGAAGATCAACTCCGTCAAGGGTTCGCAGTTCCTCCAGCCGCTGTTCGAATATTCCGGCGCCTGCTCCGGCTGCGGCGAAACGCCGTATGTCAAACTGCTCAGCCAGCTCTTCGGCGATCGATCGCTGATTGCCAACGCAACGGGCTGCTCCAGCATCTACGGCGGCAACCTCCCGACGACGCCCTGGGCGACGGACGCCGACGGCCGCGGCCCCGCATGGTGCAACTCCCTCTTCGAAGACAACGCCGAATTCGGTCTCGGCTTCCGGCTGACGACCGACAAGCTCGGCGAATATGCACGGGAAATCGTCGATCGGCTGGCCGATCGCATCGGCGGTCGCGAAGTCGCCGACGCCCTGATTCACGCGGACCAGTCTCTCGAAAGCGGCATCCGAACCCAGCGCGTTCGCGTCGCGGAACTTGTCAAACGCCTGGCGACAATGGACGACGTCGAGGCCAGGCGGCTGATCTCCGTCGCCGACGCGCTGGTGCAGAAGAGCATCTGGATCCTCGGCGGCGACGGCTGGGCCTACGACATCGGCTACGGCGGGCTTGATCACGTGCTCGCCAGCGGTCGCAACGTCAACGTCCTCGTGCTTGATACGGAAGTCTATTCAAACACCGGCGGCCAGTGCTCCAAGGCGACGCCCCGCGCGGCCGTTGCGAAGTTCGCCTCCGGCGGAAAGACGCTCGGCAAGAAGGATCTCGCGATGATCGCCATGACGTACGGTCACGTCTACGTCGCGACCGTCGCGATGGGCGCGAACGATAATCAGACGGTCAAGGCGTTCCTCGAAGCCGAGGCTTATGAAGGACCGTCACTGATCATTGCGTACAGCCACTGCATCGCGCACGGCATCAACATGCGCGTGGGGATGGACATCCAGAAGCAGGCAGTCGATACGGGGCACTTCCCGCTCTTCCGCTACAACCCGATGCTGCGGGCCGAAGGCAAGAGCCCGCTGCAGCTCGACTCGAAACAGCCGCGGCTGCCGTTCGCGGAATTCGCCTATCGGCAGAATCGGTTCAAGATGCTGACAAAGAGCCGGCCCGAAGAGGCGAAGCGCCTCCTCGCACTGGCATCGCAGGACGCCAAGCATCGCTGGGAACGCTACAAGAGCCTTGCCGACGCGGAAGCCGCCATGGCGGGCATCGGTATTACAAACAAGTAGGTCGCAACGAGATTGACGAGTACCAACAGAATCGAGAGTCACACGATGAATCTTGAAACCAACTACATGGGCATCCCGCTTGCGAATCCGCTCATCCCGTCTGCGAGCCCGATGACAGGCGATCTCGACAGCATTCGCCGGCTGGAAGATGCCGGCGCAGCGGCGATCGTGCTGCCGTCGTTGTTCGAAGAGCAGTTGCGTCACGACGCCGAAGAGCTGGTCCATCATCTCGATCATGCGACCGACAGTTACGGCGAGGCGCTGACGTACTTCCCGGCGAACGACGAATTCGCCATCGGTCCCGAGGAGTACCTGAAACATGTGGACGAAGCCAAGCGGGCCACACGCATTCCCGTCATCGCGAGCCTCAATGGTTCAACGACGGGCGGCTGGACCGACTATGCCCGCGAGATGGAAAAAGCCGGCGCCGACGCAATTGAGCTGAACATCTATCGCATCGCCGCGGACATCGATGTGTCGGGACCGGATGTCGAGCAGTCCTACATAGACATCCTTTCGGCCGTGCGATCGGCCGTGAACATTCCCGTCGCCGTCAAGCTGGGGCCCTATTTCAGTTCGATGGCGAACATGGCGAAGCGACTCGACGACGCCGGCGCCGACGCGCTGGTTCTGTTCAATCGCTTTTACCAGCCGGACATCGATCTGGAAGTCATCGAAGTCGTTCCCAACGTCGTCCTTTCGAATTCGCATGAGATGCGCCTGCCGCTGCGCTGGATCGCCATCCTGCACGGTCGCATCCAGGCCAGCCTCGCGGCAACGACGGGCGTCCACACGGCGAATGACGCGATCAAGATGACAATGGCCGGCGCCGACGCCATCCAGATCGCCAGCGCCCTGCTGCGCCGCGGTTCACGCGCCATAACGGAAATCCTCGACGGCATGCGCCAATGGATGGAAGAGAACGAATACGAGTCGCTCGAGCAGATGAAAGGCAGCCTCAGCCAGAAATCCTGCCCCGATCCGTCGGCCTTCGAACGGGCGAACTATATGCGGGCGCTGCAGCGATATATCTGAGGCGTAAGCCTTGTAGGGTCCGCTGTGCGGACCGTTCGCTCTGTCGGGTGCCATGCTTGCCCTCAAAGGCAAGCATGCCACGGCGCGACACCCTCGACGATATTGCCCGCCGCCCGACGGCCTCGCCCCGCACCAGTAAGCGTCTATCCGATGACGATAATCCATCTGGGTGACTCCAGCTTCAGTGAACCGAAGGATGCCATGGATTGCAGATGCGACGAGATCACAGAAATTGCGAACACGATGGAGGCGCACAACTACGCGACGAAGCACCTCCATCGCGTCGGCACCATTGAGGGAAGCGGAGGCTGGGAGATTCAATATCGCTGCCCGGCAACCGGCCTCGACTGGATCATGAGCTTTCCTCAAGGCCACCTGCAAGGCGGGGGGCCCTGCATCCTTCGCCGAATGCGGCCGGACTGACGCCCGGCCGCGATGAAGTGCCTGCAGACATCTGGCAATGACTGAATTTTCGCGCGCAGAGGCCGCGACCGAGCGCGTCATCTGCGCGTTTGCGCGCGCAAACGGAGTAAATGCGCGCGCAAAAGGTCCTTTTGCGCGCGCATCCTCGCTAATTTCGCGCGCGATCGGTCCAGAATCGCGCGCATCTGCTGATTCTGCGCATCGCGGCGCGGCAGAATGTCTGTCATGCGAGGCATTCCGGCTCTCGTCCAAAGCGCAGAATCTGCCGACAACTCACGAATGCGTCATCGAGGTCGGCGGCGTAGCCTTCGTCCGGGCGCGCTCAACGTAATGCGTGGCCGCGTCTCGGAATTCATGAAATCCGGAATCGTTGGGGAACGCGCGACGCGGGATGGCGTAGGCGGAGAAATCGGTCAGAAAAATGAAAACGTAACCATCATTCGAGTCGATCCGGGGAATCCCGAGCCAATTGTGCTGGGCTTTTGTTGTGTCATCCTCGACGAGAATAAGTTCGGGGCGGATCTCCAGCGTGAAGCGCCTTTCGTTCGCGGCGCCCGTTTTGCCGCCTCGCACCGGTTTGCCCCGGACACTCCGCATTTGAAAGAAGACCGCGATCCAGATGACGATAAAAATGACGATCCACGGGACGATCGCCCCTGCATTGGGTTGCAACTTCGCAAGCGGAATATCCCGGGCGAAGAGAAATATCAAGACGGCGGCAACGACCAGGATGGCGATCCACTTTGTTCGAACGGCGATTTTGGATTGACTCGCGAGGAACTTCTGAAACGAAACGATGTCGTCGTCGTTCAGCATGAAATCGACTTTGAGGCTATCGCCGTTCTTTTGGTAACTCATGGCTTGTTCTCGATCGCGCGGCGCACGCATCCCACGGCTTAATGAAACAAGTCAACGATTCATCTTCGCGCCGCATTGACCGCAGTAGTCCGTCCATTCCTTTGCAACGGCCGCGCATTTCGAACAGGTCACGAGTTGCGTGATGGCTGGTGAATCCACGTTGTGCCCGACGATCAGCCAAACGCCCGTGCTCTTCGAAAGCGTGTAGGTCACGGCCGCCGGCCCTTTCTCGTAAGTACAGTTGTACGCAATCGTGGCTGTCCCCGAGTTCGATCCGTCCTGAATGTTGAACGAAGTCATCGATTTGTTCAGCAGCTTCCCCATCTTGTCATGGACGCTCGATTCAAAACCTGTGAACACTTTCTCGGTATTGATCGCCTTCCATTCCGGGCCGATCGACTGATAGGCGCCGCTGAAATCGCCCGCATCAACTTTCGCCTGAAATGCATCGACGACCGGCTCGATTTTCGCATGGCCGCTCATCAGAAAATACGTGAAGCCGCCGGCGCAAAGAACCAGCAACGTCACGAGACCGCCGCCGCCGATTAACAACCACAGCCAGACGCGTGACTTCTTCGGTTGCGCCATCATCG
>JAJDEC010000598.1 GCA_029259995.1 Phycisphaerae bacterium | reverse complement strand
CCCTTGAGCACAATGTGATCGATTCGTGTCGCATCAAGATCCGGAGCGAATTCGGCGCCAGCCGTCTCCTGCACGCAATGCACGGGCCACATGATCTGCGACAACCCTTCGAGTCGAATCACTTCGCCGACGCTTCGGCCTTCGTGATTGGCGGCGAAGCTGCCGTGATCGGCCGGATGCCAGTCTTTCGTCGCGACGACGAGCTTGAATCGGGGGATCAGCGCATTCGCCACGGGCACGACTTGATCGCCGTCCGGCACGGCCAGGGCGCCGCCCGGCAGGAAGTCGTTCTGAATATCGACGAGCAATAACGCGTCCATGAGCACCCCTTCAACAGGATCATAGTTCGAAATTGAACCCCGCCTTCTCCAGACGCTGGTACTTGCGCTGATCGAATCGATAGAGCCGCGCGGCGCGATGCGACACGTCGCGCTGCTTTTCATCCAGCTCCACGAGCAGGTCCATCGCGAGCAGTTTCTTTCGAAAGTTCCGCTTGTCCAGCGTCCGCTCGAGGATCACTTCATAAAGTCGCTGCAATTGTGACAGCGTGAACTTGCGCGGCAGCAATTCGAACCCGATCGGTCGATACCTGACTTTTCCTCGCAGGCGCTCCAGAGCGACGCCAAGAATCTTGTCATGATCGAAGGCGAGGCGGCGCACGGACGTTGCGTCCTTCCAGACGGCCTCGCTCGCATCGCTCGCCGCGACAGGCGCGTGATGTCGCATGGACACAAGGCCGTAATAGGCGACGGAAATCGTCCAGCCGCGCGGATCGCGCCCCGGATCGCCGAACGAATAGAGCTGTTCGAGAAATATGTCACTCAGCCCCGTCTCTTCGGCGAGTTCTCGACGGGCGGCGTCTTCCAGCGTTTCGCCTTCGTCGACGAATCCGCCGGGCAGCGCCCAGCGATCCTTGAACGGAGCACTCTTGCGCCGAATCAGCAGCACTTGCAGCCTGTCGGCGTCGAGACCAAACAGGACGCAGTCGACGGTTACACTGGGCCGCGGATATTCGTACGAATGGCTCACTGCTTTCGCTCACGCAGTTTCATGATGAGCCGGGTCTTCAGATCGAAGAGATCCTTCTCCAGGCCCACGGGGTACTCATGCGGATTCGTGAACCGCTTGATCGCGCCGTGCAGGCCTGCGAGTTGCTTCTTCGCATAGGCCTGCGAATTCTCAAGCGTATGGACCCTGAAGACCTGCTCGCCCTTGCGAAAGACAGGCACAAGCAAATCCGTATGCGACAGGTCGGTGCCGATCTGCCGTCGGCGCGTCATGTCGAGCGGGTCGACGATGGTGCAACCGTGCGTCATGTCCGTGTTTTCGTCGAAGATTGCGTCGGCAACGAACAGGCCGTCGCGATGATAGCGGCGCACCTGAAGGACGCCGGGATTGGAAATCTTGATTGACTGTTCCGAGAGTTTGAGCTTGTAGTCCCACGCTTCGCCCGGTTTGCGAAGGGCCGTCATCTTATAGACGCCGCCGAGCGCGGGTTGATCGTAGGCCGTGACAAGCTTGGTCCCCACGCCCCAGACGGCGATCGTCGCCCCTTGCGCCTTGAGGCTCTGAATGATGTTCTCGTCGAGATCGTTGCTCGCCACGATAACGGCCTTTTCAAATCCCGCCGCGTCGAGCATCCGTCTGGCTTCGATACTCAGATATGCCAAGTCGCCCGAGTCGAGGCGGATACCGACCATCTCGTGACCTCGCTCGCGCAGGCGCCTGCCCGCCTCGATCGCATAGCGCACGCCGTCCAGCGTGTCGTAGGTATCGACGAGGAACACGCAGTTGTTCGGCAGCGCCTTGGCATAGGCCTCGAAGGCGGCGGGTTCGTCGTCGAAGCTCATCACCCAGCTGTGGGCATGCGTGCCGCGAACGGGAATGCCGAACAGCTTGCCGGCCAGCACATTGCTTGACGCACCGCAGCCGCCAATGAAGGCAGCACGACTCGCGGCGAGAGCGCCGTCGATGCCATGGGCGCGGCGGAGACCGAACTCGAGAACCGACTCGCCGCGCGTCGCCTGGCAGACACGGGCCGCCTTCGTCGCGATCAGCGTCTGGAAGTTGATGATGTTCAGGATGGGGGTTTCCAGGATCTGCGCCTGAATAATGGGTCCGCGCACCTGCACGAGGGGCTCGTTCGGAAAGACGACGTTGCCCTCCGGGATGGCGTCGATGTCACACGTCAGTCGCATCTCTGCGAGATAGTCGAGAAATCCCGTATCGAACAGCGGCTTGTCGTCATTGCCCTTGAGCGTTGCAAGATAGGCGATGTCGCTCTCGTCGAATCGGAAACGACTCAGATAGTCGACGAGATAGCCGAGTCCGCAATTGATCGCGTATCCGCCGTGAAACGGGTTTTTGCGAAACGACATGCTGAAAACAGCGTCGCAATCTGACACGCCCGCCTTCCAATAGCCGTAGGCCATTGTCAGCTGATAGAGATCCGTCAGCAGGGCGAGCGATGTACCGTAGATGTCGAGCGGCAGGTTCATGCGAACGATCTCCGATCCTTCATAGTGTAGTAACTACACTAACCGGGCGGCCGCGTCAAACCCGGAGGAGCCGGATTCGTCGCCTTAATTATCGCCCCCGGGAGGAGATCGTCCGGATACCCGTGAATCTCCCAGATTCCCTCATCCGCACGATCGATCGTATTTTAAGCTTGCCTTTGAACGACGCGCGACGTTCGAGTCGCCGACAACGCTTCAACAGCACGCAACGGAATCAACACGCCGAGAACGAGACGCAGCCCACGCCGGCGACGGCGGACGCAGGAATCACACGCCGCGTCAGACAGAGTTGTAATGACTGCCATCATGTTCTCCGCCCGGGAGCCTCCCCCATGCGAAGATCGACCCTTCGCTCCATCTGCGCGATTGCACCTGCACTGGTTGCGATCGCGTGCAATCAGCCGGAAGACACGACGTCGATGAACATTCCTCCGACGGATCCGGCCGAAGCGCGGAAAGAGCTCGCGCAGTTTTTCGCCTACCACGACGATCAGGGCATGATGCACGATCGCAGTATCGCGGACATTCACTTCGTGCCCGGAACCACGTATCTATCCGGGACCGGCGAAGCCCGCCTCGCACGCTTCGCCGAACTGCTCTCGGACATGGGCGGCACGTTGAACTACGACACGCGCATCCAGGATGCGACGCTCGTCAACGGCCGCCTCGGCTCGGCCCGGCAGTTTCTCCAGCGATACAACGTCGGTGGCCCCCAGATTCAAGTCGCCCTGGGCATGTCGGGCGGCCGGGGAATGAGCCACTTCGAAACGGCGGCGGGACAGGCCGTCGCACAACAGCCGGAACCCAGAGGAACGGCATATCGACTCTCAGGCGCAGCTGGTGTCGAAAGCAGCGGCTCGAACTAACCCTTGTTACAAGGAGCAAGCGCGATGCGCAAAACTCTCGCCATTATTCTGACAGCCGCGAGCGTCGTCGCCATACCGGCGGGCTGTTCGCAACCCAAAGGCTTGTCGACCGACGCACGCATATCGCCCCAGACGCATGTCGCATCGGGACGCATGCTGGAAGCGCAGCAGAACTTCCGCGGCGCCGCGGCCTGACCGGGACCGTCTCCCCGGTTGATATCCAGGTAGGGGATGGCCATGAGTCCCACGATGATGAGGCCTGGGATGGCCACACCGGCAATCCACGGATCGAAGTAGACCAGCAGTTCCTGCAGACCGAGGAAGTACCA
>JAJDEC010000597.1 GCA_029259995.1 Phycisphaerae bacterium | reverse complement strand
TCAAACTTCGTATCCGCGAGGATGACACCTCGAGATCGTGCGTATTGCGCAGCGCGGCCGTAGAGTTCGATCGAGTATTTTCGAAGCTTTTGCATTGTGTCTCGCCCCGCGATGTCGCAGGCACGTTCGAACGGGATGTTTTCGTCGTGGCCGGTGTCGGCCTTTGTGGCAGGCGTGAAAATCGGCTCCGGGAGCGCATCGCAGTGACACAATCCCGGCGGCAATTCGATCCCGCAGACGGCTCCATTTTCACGATATTCCTTCCATCCGCTGCCCGCGAGAAAGCCTCGGACGACGCACTCGATCGGCACGACTTTGGCCTTTCGGCAGATCATCGAACGGTCTCGAAGCAGGTCAAAATGCGATTCCAGGCCCTGTGGAGCGCGATCCGTCACGATTTCGAGCAGATGATGGGGGACGACATCGGCGAGCATGTCGAACCAGAATGCGGAGAGCTGCGTCAACACGCGGCCCTTGGATGGAATCGCCGTCGGCATGATACAGTCGAACGCGCTGATTCGGTCCGTCGCGACGATCAGGAGCTGCTCGCCGAGGTCGATGATGTCGCGGACTTTTCCGCGGCGGACGGATCGATCCGGCATGTCGAGACGTGTGAGTGTCTGCATCGAAGGGGACCCTTTGGGCCTGATTTCAGGCGGTTTTCTGAATGCTTCGTTGTTGCGGAAGCCGTTTTGACCCGCTATTGTTGGCTCGAATTGTACTGGTAACGGCGGTCTGTACGAAGACCGTCTTTGTTTCGAGATTGCATCTAAGGAGTCGCCATGGCTAAGACAAAGGCAATGAGTAAGACAGCATTGATTCGGCACCTGGCCGAGCAGAACGAAATGACGCGCGCGCAGGTCGTCGATTTCATGGACACGCTTTGCGCGACGGCGTACAAGGAAGCCAAGAACGGCTTCACGCTTCCCGGGCTCGGCAAGTTGGTTCTGCAGCATCGCAAGGCGCGTATGGGTCGCAATCCCGCGACGGGCGAAACGATCAAGATCGCCGCGAAGAAGGTCGTGAAGTTCCGCGTGGCGAAGGCCTGCAAGGACTCGATCCTCGGAGCGCCGCCCGCCAAGAAGACGACCAAGAAGAAGGCCACGAAGAAGAAGACAAGCAAGAAGCGATAGGCTTTCTGCGAAAAAAACGCCACGGTTCGATTCGCACCAGGCGAATTGCCGCTGAAAATACGACCGGCCACGGGTGATCGACGGGTCGCCCGGGCCGGTCGCTTTCTTGCGCCGCCTGACAAACGGAAGATCCCGCTTCACGCATTGTCGCAGTCGAATGCCAAATTCAGTATTATCGATCCGGATTGAATCTGGTCGACGTGCGGGACGTTGCGACTCCGGCCGCGTCCTCCGCGCTCGGAAGGGCCATCACATGCAATGTAAGCGCTGCGGATATCGTCTCTGGAATCTCCATTCGCGACAGTGCCCGGAGTGCGGCGACGAATTTCGCGTGCGTGAATTCGAGTTCGTTCCGGGCGCCGTTCAATTCTGCTGCCCACATTGCGACAAAGCGTATTACGGAACGGACGCGAACGGTCATCTTGTACCGCCGTCATTTTCCTGCGTGCAATGCAGTCAGGCCATCGACATGGATTCGATGGTATTGCGTCCCGCAGAAGGCGTGGACGAATCGAGCACGCAGATTGCCGCAATTCCCTGGCTGAGGCGCGCCGACATCGGCTGGTGGCGCGGATTGGTGCAGACAACGCGACAGGCGCTGTTTCATCCGTCGGAATTGATGCGCGGCGATCGGCATCCGGACGAGGGCGGCACGTGTTGGAATTTCGCCGCATGGATTCTGCTTCTGACGACGTTTGTCAGTCTTGGCGTTTTCTTCATTTTTCAGCTGATTTTCGTAACGGCGTTTATCGGGGTTGGCGGCGGCGTCGGACTTCAGGTACTCGGCATGTTCGCCGCTTATCTGTTGATGGCGATCATCGGCGTGCTCATTTCGCTTGTCGGCATCTATATCTGGGGCCTTGTCGTTCATGGCATGTTGCGAATGACGGGCTCTGTGCGGCATCCGATGTCGGGGACGATGCGAGCCTTGTGCTACAGCGCGGGGGCGCATACCGCCTCGGCGGTTCCCTGTCTCGGCTGGTATTTTGGATGGATCTGGTGGCTCGTCAGCGCCGTCTCGATGGTTCGTGAGACGCATCGAATTTCCAGCGGACGCGCTGCGTTCGCCGTTCTGACGATGCCTCTGATGACTTTCATCACAGTCGTGGGCGCGTACGCATGGTTTATCTCGATGGCAATGTCGAGCGCGGGGATGGCGTTCGCTCCGGGGGCGGGAGGGATGTACGGCGCCACAGCTTATCCTGGAAATTCTGAGACACTGGCAATGGTCAACGCCTACCTGGGGTACGCCCAGGCGGAAGGTGCACTGCCCGAGCATCCGTTGCAGTTGTTGTTAGAGGACTACGTTTATTCGATGGACTTTGTCGCGTCGGACACGACGACTGAAGCGCAGATTGTGTGGCCGACGTTGAAGCTGACGGATCTGGATCACATGACAACAGCCGGACGCGCGAAGAAGATTCAGGCGTTCGTCGAGGAACTGCCGGAGAATGCCATCGCGCATCGCGTTGGCGACTATGTGTTTACGTGTCCGGGCGTCGATCCGACGACGTTGTCGCCGGACGTCTGGCTTGTGATTCAATCGCCGTTGCCGGCCGGCGGGGCGGTGCCGAGCGGTGGTCCGGTCATGGTGCATGTGGGCATGGCGGATGGAAGTGTCGTGGGAATTCCCGCACAGTCGTTTCAGAATTCGCTTCAAGGCCAGTTTACGGTGCGCAAGAGCAACAACCTGCCCTTGTTACCGAAGATCGAGTCGATCACTCACGGGCAACCCGCATTGGCTGACGCGGCGGACGAAACGGATTCGATCAGAATCGAAACTCCGGATTGATTTCGTCTGCGGTCCGGCCGGCGAGCATGGCGACGTAGGAATCCGAGATGGTTTCAGCGGCGTTGAGGCCGACGATTTTCAGGATGGCTTCGATTGCTTCGGCCGTTTCGCCTTCGACTTCGACAAAGCATCCCAGCACGGGGACTTCGTCGAGTTCGATCGTGCAGTCGTTCATTCGCCATGTTTCGCGGCGTTTTTCGAAGACGAGTTCGCGTGTGTTGCCGAGACCGCGAAGAATCGCGAGGGCGGCGTCGGCATTGGCGACGGGCGTTTCGTGTTCTTCGCGCTGCTTGAATGCGCCGGGTTGTTTGGGGCCTTTGAATGTCATCGTTGCGCCGGGGCCGCTTCCGTCGAGGACCTGCGTTGTGCGGACGCGGAGACCGCAGCCGCTGTCGCGCAGCGAGTGATCGTCGCGATCGAGGAGATGATTGGTTTCGAGGACGCGGCCGATGTAGGTTGCGCCGGCGTTCCTCAATGCGCTGCGAATGGGCTCGTGGGATTTGACGGAGATTTTTGCTTCGAGTTCGACGGGCATGGTTTGGGCTCAGTGTATTTCGCCCTTACAGGGCTACATTCTTTCGGACGAATGAGACCCTGGGCTGCACTCCGACTGCTTCGCGGTCTTCGTTTACCCTGGGCTAACTTATTGCACGCTTTCAGCGTGCGGATTTCACTTCACAATCAGATTCAACATCCGTCCCGGTACATAGATCGTCTTCACGATGTTGCCGCCGGCGATGCGGGCGGTCACTTTTTCGCGATCCATCGCGGCCGTCTTGATGACGCCTTCGTCGGCATCCCTGGGAACTGTGATCTTGTCGATCAATTTGCCGTTGATCTGCACGGGGATTTCGATTTCCGATTCGACGAGCATGGCTTCGTCGTACGTCGGCCAGTCTGCGATGGCGACGCTTGCGCCGTCTCTCGTGCTGACATGGCCGAGTCGATGCCAGAGTTCCTCGGCGAAGTGCGGCGCGAAGGGGGCGAGGATTCTCGTGAATCGTTCGATCTGATCGCGCGTGAGCGGATGACCGCCGGGCTGGCGCTTTTGCGCCGCGTGGGCCGTGTTCTTGAATTCGAACATGGCGGCGATGGCCGTATTGAAGGCGAGTCGCTCGATGTCGTTGCCGACTTTGGCGATCGTCTTGTGCAGGTGTTTTTCGACTTCCGCGTCCGCCTCTTCGGCGATGCGGAGCTGATCCGTTTCGATGTCGATACAGAGCCGCCAGATGTCGCGGAGGAAGCGGAAGAGACCGACGGTGTCTTTTGTATTCCAGGGTTTCGATGCCTCAAGGGGGCCCATGTACATTTCGTAGAGGCGGAACGTGTCGGCGCCGTATTTCGCGATGATGTCGTCGGGATTGACGACGTTTTTCAGCGTCTTGCTCATCTTGGCGACGATCTGCTCGACTTGTTCGCCGTTTTCCTTCAGATAGTACTTGTCGTTGCGTTCCTCGACTTCGTCGACGGGAACGGTTCGGTTCTCTGAATCCTTGAAGGCGAAGCTGGTGATCAGGCCCTGATGAAAGAGTTTTCCAAAGGGCTCGGGTGATCGAATGTGGCCCAGATCGTAGAGTGCCATGTGCCAGAAGCGGGCGTAGAGCAGGTGCAGCACTGCGTGTTCGGAGCCGCCGATGTAGAGGTCGACTCCGTTGTCGCCCATCCAGTATTGGTCGGCCGCATCGCCGATGAGTTTCTCGCTGTTCTTCGGATCGCAGTAGCGCAGGAAATACCAGCAGGAACCGGCCCAGCCGGGCATCGTGTTGGTTTCGCGCGTGACTTTCGCGTCGGCGGGCAATTCGGCGACGCCCGCGGCGCCGGCCGTTGTCGTGATCCAGTCCGTCGCTTTGCCCAGCAGCGGTTTGGGATCGTCGCTTTCGATGGGTTGATAGTCGGCCAACGGCGGCAGTTCGACGGGGAGGGCGTCGTCGTTCACGCCGTAGTGATTGCCCTGATCGTCGAAGACGATCGGGAAGGGCTCGCCCCAGTAGCGCTGTCTGCTGAAGAGCCAGTCGCGGAGTTTGTAGTTGATTCGGCTATGGCCGACGTTGTTGGCTTCCAGCCAGTCGATGATCTTGCGCTTGGCGTCGGCGATGTTGAGACCGTCGAGGAAGCCTGAGTTGATGGCGGCGCCTTCGCCGAGATAGGCTTCGCCGTCGAAGTCGGCTGTCGGCTGAACCGTGCGAACGATTGGCAGATCAAACGCCTTGGCGAAATCCCAGTCGCGCTGGTCCTGACCGGGGACGGCCATGATCGCGCCGGTGCCGTACCCCATAAGCACGTAGTCGGCCGTCCAGACGGGGATGGGTTTCTCCGTCAGCGGGTTGTATGCATAGATACCCGTGAAGACGCCGGTCTTTTCTTTCGATTCCTGTCGATCGACGTCGGAGCGATTGCGGGCCCAGTCGGCGTATTCGCGGAGTTTGGCGACGTCGGTTTCGGGATGCGGCGCCGCGATTGTCTTCTGGACGAGCGGATGTTCGGGAGCGACGACCATGTAGGTTGCGCCGAAGACGGTATCGGGCCGCGTCGTGAAAACCGGCAGTGTGTTCGTTGACTTTTCGCCATTCGCATCAAGCAATGGGAACGCGATTTCGGCGCCTTCGCTGCGACCGATCCAGTTGGATTGAAGCGTGCGCGTGCTGTCGGGCCATTCCACGTTGGCGAGACCTGCCAGGAGGCGATCGGCGTAGGCCGTGATGCGGAACATCCACTGGCGGAGCGGTTTGCGGAAGACGGGATAGCCGCCGCGTTCGCTCTTGCCGTCGATGACTTCCTCGTTGGCAAGGGCCGTGCCGAGTTTGGGGCACCAGTTGACAGTCTGTTCGCCGAGATACGTGAGTCGCCAGGAATCGATGATGGTTCGGCGCGTTCTGGCGTCGAGGGATTTCCAGTTGAGGCCCTTCGTGATGTTCTTGTCGTTGGCGTGTTCGGCGGCATTGGGATTGATGACCGGCTCGCGCTGGCCGGATTCGAATTCGGCGACGAGTTCGCTGATCGGTCGTGACTTGTTCGCGTCGCGATCGAACCAGGCGTTGTAGATCTGGAGGAAGATCCACTGCGTCCACTTGTAGTAGTCGGGATCGATGGTGCCGAACTCGCGCGACCAGTCGTAGCAAAAGCCGAAGGACTTGAGCTGGCGGCGGAAGTTGTCGATCGCGGTTCGCGTTGTTTCGGCGGGATGGATGCCTGTCTGGATGGCGTATTGTTCGGCGGGGAGACCGAACGCGTCCCAGCCCATGGGATGGAGGACGTTGAAACCCCTCATGCGCTTGTAGCGTGAGATGATGTCAGTTGCTGTGTAGCCTTCGGGATGGCCGACGTGGAGGCCTGCGCCGCTGGGATAGGGGAACATGTCGAGGGCGTAGAACTTGGGTCTGGAGGCGTCGAAGCCGGGCTCGCCGGGGTTTGGGGCGCGGAACGTTTGGTTGGCTTCCCAGTAATCCTGCCACTTGGTTTCGATGCTGCTCGGCTGGTATTCCGCGGACATGGGCGGTTTCGACTCCTGCGTCTATTGAGTGCGCCTTATCGGCGGTTTGTGTTGGTGCGAAAAGCTGACAGTCTACTGTATTGATGGGTATGGGCCATGGGGTGCGAGGGGCGGGACCAGAATTGCGGCTCGACGCGCGGGTTGAGTGGATTGGGTTGGTGGAACTGGCGGATTCGACTCAATGATGGCAAGCAGGCGTCATGTGAGAGGAACTCGAACCTCCGCGAGCGAGATTTCGACGTGAATGTTGATTGGACGCAACACGACGTCAAAGTCGGTGTCGATTGGTTCAGGGTTATCGGCGATGTTAACGTCGTAAGTGTTTTTGAGAAAACAAGTTATGAATCTATCACCCCCGGCAGTGATTCGAGGCACGGCAGTTGCACCATCGTCTATCAACATTCGATCACATCGACCCTGAAGGCGCGAACCAGTCGCGTCCGGTCCATGTCGCGGCAACGGGCCAGAGGTGTTCTCGGGGGAGAAAGCACCTGTGGCGGATTCG
>JAJDEC010000596.1 GCA_029259995.1 Phycisphaerae bacterium | reverse complement strand
CGGTGACAACGGCAGCGGCAAATCGTCGATGCTCAAAGTGATGTCACGCATCTATCCGCCGACATCAGGCCGCGTCAGCGTACACGGTTTTCTCGTACCGTTGCTGGAAGTCGGCATTGGCTTCAACCCCGAATTGAGCGGGCTGGAGAACATCTTCCTGACGGGCGCCATCATGGGGATCAATCGCCGCGCGATGGAGAAAAAGGTCGACGCGATCTTCGACTTCTGCGAACTCCGCGACTTCGCCGACACACCGCTGAAGTATTACAGCTCCGGCATGGCCCAGCGGCTGGCCTTCAGCGTCGCGACGGAAGTTGATCCGGAGATTCTGCTGCTTGATGAAATATTCAGTGCCGGCGATATCCACTGGATGGATCGCGCCCAGAAGCGAATGCAGGCCCTGATCGATCGCACGCGAATTCTCGTGCTCGTGTCGCACCAGATGGAATTGATCGAACGCTATTGCGATCGGGCGATCTGGATGCGCAAGGGAGAAATCGCGATGGACGGTAAACCCGCGGATCTCGTCGCGGCATATCGAAACACGGCCGCAACGGAATCGACCAACGCCGAGTCGAACGCCGCCGCGTCTCAATAACACGACGCCGTCGCGTGGGCGGCGTGGTCCGCATTTATCGTAGGGTGGGCCGTGCCCACCGCACCTGGTCGAACCGATACGCTCTGGATAAACCGTCGCCACGTAGGCTGTGCTCCATCCAATGTAGGGAATCATGAACTTGCGACGCCGCGAAACACAACGTGGAATGACGAAAGCACGCGCCGTGGTACTGCTCAGCTGCGGGACTGCGTTGACGATCGTCTCGGCGGCCATCCTGACGCGAGATCGTCCGGGAACTGACCCCGACGCTTCACGGCAAGCCGCGTCAACGACAGCGAACGAGATCTCCGGCTTCTCCATCTCGGCCGACGATGATCTCAACTTCCGAGTCCTTCGCGACGGCGAGCCCATCCTGATCATGACAGATGGCTATCGCGCCCGATTCCGCTGCAACCCGACCAACGATCATTGGATCGGAACGCGTCGCACGCCTGTGCATCTCGGCTGGTCCCCGTGGGATGCCGCCGATGTCGCGGACGTCAGCGTCCATCGCGTCGTCACAGCCGATCACTTCGAGCTGCGTATCACGGCCACCAAGCCGCAACTCGACAACACGAAATTCACGACAACCCTGATTGGTGATCGCGATCTCGAAAGCGGCCGAATCACCTACGGTCTCGTCTCCGAGCTCCACGCCCGCCCCGTCGACGTCAAGAAACACCTGGACGCGAGCCGCATTGAGTACCTCGATCCGTGGATCGAAGGCGTCTTCTGGCACGAGCGCGACAATCACGATCGTGAACTCTACCACTCGTTCGTCTTTTTTGACGCGGAAGCCCAGACGTTGACGCGAACCCCCAAGCTGCACCTGTTCCCCTGCCTGCGCGACGGCACCTACGAAACGCTCGTTACGCCCATGACCAGCGGTGCGTTCGCCCTCGTCGACGACATCGAGCCGGGGCTCCGATTCCTCGTCGCCGATCTGACCGGCCCCGGCACACTCGGCATCTGCTGGTGGACGTGGGATCCGCATTTCTATCTGGATCTCGACGGCGCAATCGGCGACTCGCTCAGGTTTGCAATGCGCATCGAAGAAATATCGGTCAAGTCCGGCGCCCGAATGATCGCCGACGCAGTGCCCATTCCGTTCGAAACCGATCCGGAACACCAGGTGCCGACATTCGTCCGCGACAGCGTCAATCGATTCGATGACATGCTCGATAAACCCGACGAATGGAGCTGGGAGCAGTATTCCACGGCGTGTGAAATCGATCGCCGGATCGGATTCGATGACAATGTCAGCGTAACGATTCACGGCAAGGACAAACAGACGTCGGCGTGGTACGCACGAACCATCGGATACGACTATTTCGATCACGCTCGATTGCAGGACGGCCAATCCGTCACGACGATGATTCGCACAGAGGGCACACGCGAAGGCGCGCGACTGGGCGTCCTATGCTACAACGGACCGGAATCCTGGCTCTACGAAGAGAATGAGCCCGTTACCATATGGTCCGAGCCAGTCACAGGAACCAGCGACTGGCAATTGCGAACCGTCAAATTCGACGCATCGGGCTTCAAGCGATTCAAGATCGTTCTCGAACACAGCGGCGGCGGCCAATCATGGTTCGACAACGTCGAACTCAAGCGGGATCCGTCGGCCGACGGGGCCGGCTGGCACGACGATGTCGTCGACTGGCGCGATCGCGATTGGTCGCAACCTCAGGAACTGCCGCGCCGTGCCTTCAAGTGCAGTCGTCCGCAGATGCGCAACGATCCGGAACGAATCGTCATGGCCTGGAAAGATTGCAGCGCCGCCGGCCCACGTCTTCGACTCCCCGAAGGCGAATTCCTGATTCGGCTGGACGTTTCCGGCGATGGCTGTGAAGACGATCTCCCAGTCCTGGAGGCGTCAACGGGAGATGTCACGGCAGCGCATCCGATCAAAGTTGCCGGCCGGACGACCGTTGAATGGCAATTCGTCTCGGACGGAAACGCACCCATGCAACTCAGATTGAAATTCGCGAATGACGGTATTTGCAGTCACGAATCTCGGGAAATCGATAAGAACATATTCATTCACCGGATCGATGTTCGCCGAGCCGACTGATCCTTGATGGCGCGTCCGTATGTCGCATCCGTCGGCGTTCGAGATTCGGTCGATTGCAAATCGCCCCCTGCGGTTCGCGCCGAATTCACTCCGAGTTGATCCGATCTCGCTTTCGACGCCTGCATCCCCGAACACGGCACAACGAAAACCGCAAGTTACCCGTTGACGATCGCAGATCGAGCGGTAACGCTATGCCCGAACCCACGGGAGCACATTCGAACCATGCCCGCAATATTTGACGATCAGATGATCTTTCAGGACATTCGGACTGGCCGGTTCGACTTCGCCGACTTCGGAAGTTGCGAAGGAGGTTCCATTGACTATTGCTCACGTCGGTTCGACGCACCGCGCGGGCTCGGCATCGATATCCTGCAGCACGAAGTGGACAAGATGCGTGCGAGCGGCTTTGACGCCTTGTGCGCCGACATCACGACGTTCGACTGCCCGGCCGCCAGCTTTCGATTCGTCAGCATGATGGACTTTCTTGAGCACCTTCCCGACTTTGACGTTGTCGAGCGAATCCTCGGGAGTGCCAAGCGAATTGCTCGTGATTTTCTGTTCATCCGACATCCGTCGTTCGAAGACGAACATTATCTGAACGCCGTCGGCCTCAAACAATACTGGACGGATTGGCCCGGCCCCGGGGGGCACACGGCCAAGATGACCGTCGCGGATTTCACAACGCTGTTCAAGAAACTCGGAATCAACCAATACGCCATCACCTATCGATGCCCCGCGCTGGATGCTTCGGATTCCGTCATTCTTCCGATCGATGCGCCGCCCAATCAGCATCATTACAATAAGGCGGCGCACGGCCCCAAACCCCTTGTCAGGTTTCCGAGACCCGTCTACGGACAGATCGACATTTTCGCATGTGTCCGCCCAATTCGACAAGAGGACTGGTCGCGGATTATCCTTCCCTTCGACTAATCGGCGCCCGCGAATTCAAACATACGTCAGTCAATCCCGTGCGTCTTGCGGAATACGGACAGTCGCCCCGCACCAGCATCGAAATCGGTAACACGGATGGCAAACGAAGTCGCGTCATTGACGCACCCGTCAGACACTCAGGTCCTTCCCGAACTCGACCAGCGAAGCATGGGCCGCTCGTACGGGATGTACGTCGCGTTGATCATCCTCGGGACGCTGGCCGTGAAATTCTCGCTCGCCTCACAGATTCCATATTCCCAGGCACTGACCGACGACTATGACTACATGTACAAATCGCTCTGTTTCCTTCAGGGCGACTGGAGGCTGACGGGATACTCTTTCAAGAAAATCTACACTGGCCCGGCCTATCCCCTCATCATTTCTCCGTGGACGTTGTTTTCGAATCCTCGCCACAAGATGCTCTGCATCTACACGATTCACTTTCTCCTCTCGGCGGGCGTTGTCGCAATCGGCGCCTCACTCGTGTCCAGGTTCTCCGGCCGGCGATCCCTGCTGGCGCCGATCGTGCTCGCGACTTATGCGCCGACGTTTCTCTTCAACTATTACGCGATGACGGAAAACGTCTTTTTCTTCCTGTTGATATTGACGATGTGGCTGTCCGTCGACTTCCACGCCACGTGCACGAAAACGTGGCGGATAATCTGCCTCGTCGGTATCTGCGCCATTTTCCCGATGCTGCGAACCCCAGGCTTCGCCGTCCTTCCCGTCATCTGGATACTGCTCTTTCTGAATCGCTCGACACTGGGTTGGAAACGCGTTGGCGTGTTGGCGTTCGTCGTCATGCTGTTCACAATCCTGCCCGAACAGTTCTTCTATCATCAGCTCTACGGCGCCAATCGAATCGCCGGGTACGCGCAGGGCCTGACAAAACACTTTGATAAATCGTCCAGTGAGTCGATCCTGCGTCCGTTCAAGTTTCTCGTCCTCTCCGTGTCATCCCAGATCGGATACGCCCTCGTATCGACCGGCGTATGGATGGTCCCGGCGTTACTCGCCGTGACGGCCATTTGGCGCCGATTGCCGAACGGGAAAACGCGAACTGCGTGGCGGAATCTGCTGGCCTATGCCATCGTCATGGGATCCGTGCTTCTCGTGTTTACCGAAGCGCACATCTCCTCGCGCGCCCACATGAATCCTGAGAAAGCCAACTTCGTCATCGGTCGCTATGCCGATCCGACGGCAATCGTCCTGGGATTCGCCGGTTTTTGTGCCCTCATGGCGTTGCCCAGGCCGCGCTGGAAGCTGCAGTGCCTTCTTGCCGTCGTCGTTCCGCTGGCGCTGTTTCTCGCGTTGCGGGCATTTAACGATCGCGTCTACCATCCGATGCACGATATTGGCCTCTCTGCGCTCGCCCTTAAGAAACTTCGATACTATCCAACGTATTTCTTCTGGATACCCATCGTGCTCGTGGCGCTCGTGGGATTGATC